>NZ_JBJDRK010000016.1:0-72860 GCF_044987405.1 Microbacterium sp. ZW T2_14
GGCGACGGTTGCCGACCCGGCTGCCCCTGTCGTCGCCACCGGGCTTCCCGTCGCTGCACCCTGCACGACGGCGGACGGCATCGACGCCAGCGCGACCAGCGGCGCGCCGCCGCCCTGCACGCTCGCCAGGTAGCCGGCCGTGCCGGCTGCGCCGAGGGCGAGGGGCAGCAGCACCAGCGCCAGCCGGCTCGACACCTCCTTGGCCTCGCTCGCCACGATGGAACAGCGCACGCAGCCCGCGAGATGGCGTTCGAGCTTCGCGTGGTCACGGCGGCCGAGGTTATGGCGAGCGTAGGCGCCGAGACGCTCGATCGTCCACTGGCACTCCGACCCGTCCGCCACCGACCGAAGGTGCGCCTGGATCCAGGCTTCGCGCAATCCCTCGCGCGCCCGGAAAGTGAGCTGTGCGACAGCCGTGGGCTTCATCCCCAGGAGCGGTGCGATCTCTGCCGGCTTCATCCGCTCGATCTCGGAGTACCAGAGCACCTCCTGCCAGCGGGTGGGCAGGCTTCGGAACGCCTGATGCGTGAGGCTGCGGTCCAGCGCCGCCTCGCTCTCGTGCGCGGCGGCCGACGGGTCCTCGACGCCGTCGAGCTCGTCGTACGGTGTCTCCCGTCGAGCGCGTCCCCAGGCTGCGGCGGTGTTGCGGATGCTGGTGAACAGGTACGCCCGGAACGAGCCGGTCGGGCCGCCGCCGTTGACGATGGAGTGGTAGATGCGCGTGTACGCCTCTTGTACGAGGTCGTCGGCATCCAGGCTCGAGGTGATGTTGCGGGCCACGGTCATGCCGGCGCGGTAGTGGCGTCGCCACAGCTCGCCGAACGCGGCGGTGTCACCCGACCGCGTCCGCACCACCAAGTCGGTGTCTGCGGCGACGTCGGGGTCGTGCTCGCGCACTTCCTCGTGATCCATGCCACCCCCAGCTCCGAGGGCGCGCGCGATCGACGCGCATTCCCGGGTTCGCGGCGCGATTCGCGGCGCGATTCGTTCCATTGTCGTCTTCGCTGCGCGATTTGACCAGTGGTCGGCGATCGCCGGCTGCCGGTGCGCCGAACGCGCCGCGGCAGCGCGGCGGCCTGCCGCGCCCCGTGCTCGGCACCCGGCGCTCGTGCCCGCGAGAGCGCTCACGGAATCCGTCTGAGAAATTCTCGCCGACTCGCGTAATAGACCGGGGTCCCCGCGGTCTCTCTGGTCAGAGTGGCTGGCCGCCCATGTGTGGGGCACACGGCGGCCGCCCGACCGTGAGGCGCTTGGCGCAGTAGCGGGTTTGGCGGGGCTCGAAGGTATCTCGGGGGAGGGACCTTCGGCCCCGCCTTCACTGTGCGCGCACCATGGGCGTTCTGGGAAGGCACGACGAAGGCGGCGCTGTCGCCGCCTCCCTCGTGTGGCGTGGGATCACGCGGACTCCCACGGAGGCGCGAGGCCGTCAGGCGTCGCGTCCTCCGACCCAGACCCGGCGCACCGCGAGGGCGTCGTCGAGGAGCACGGCGTCGGCGAGCGCGCCGACGTCCAGGCTTCCGAGGTCGGGGCGGCCGATCGCACGGGCGGGCTGCGCGCCGAGCGCGTGGACGACGACTCCGAGCGGCACTCCGGCCTCGGCCACGAGCCGCAGCGCGACGTCCTGAGTCAGCGTCGAGCCCGCGATCGCGCCGCCGTCCACGAGCCGTGCGACACCGTCGGTGACGCGCACGGCGAGACCGCCGAGCTCGTAGCGGCCGTCGTCCGCTCCCGCGGCGGCCATCGCATCCGTGATGAGGGCGATGCGGTCGCCGGCGATCGCGAACAGGGTCGCGATCAGCTCGAGGTCGACATGCACGCCGTCGGCGATGACCTCGAGCGTGACCCGGTCGTCGCGCAGAGCCGAGACCACCGGCCCCGGCGCGCGGTGGTGGATGCCGGGCATCGCGTTGAACGCGTGCGTCAGCAGGGTCGCACCGGCGTCGAAGGCCCGGCGCGTCGTCGCGGCGTCCGCGTCGGTGTGACCGACGGCGACGGCGACGCCCGCGTCGGTGAAGCGCCGGATCGCCTCGAACGCGCCCGGTCGTTCCGGCGCCAGGGTGACCTGGCGGATGGTGCCGCGCCCCGCTTCGATCAGGCGATCGACGGATGCCGCATCCGGCGCGCGCAGCAGCGACTCGGTGTGTGCGCCCTTGTGCCCGGGGTCGAGGAACGGGCCCTCGAGGTGCGAGCCCAGGACGGTGGGATCGGCGTCGCAGAGGTCGGCCACCATGGCCACGCGCGCCGCGAGCTCGTCGATCGGCGCGGTGATGAGCGACAGGACGGCGCGCGTGGTCCCGTGCGCCCGGTGAATGGCACGGGCCGCCGCGATGGCGTCCGGACCGTCGTCGAAGCTCGCCCCTCCGCCGCCGTGCCCGTGGATGTCGACGAAGCCCGGGACGAGGCATCCGCCCTCTCCGTCCACCGTCTCGTCAGCCCGGGGGTGGTCGTCGCCGACGCCGGCCGCCACGACCCGATCCCCGTCGAAGAGCGCCCAGGCGTCGTGGCGATCGCCGTCGACCGAGGCGCAGCCGAGCAGACGGACGGCGTGGACGAGCGTGCTCATGCGGTTGCTCCCGGTCAGTGGGCGGCGTGCGTGCGGCTGCGGGTCATTCGGTGGCCCACGGGATCTCCTCGGACGGGTGGAACCCGATGCCCATGCTCCCCCACAGCGGTCCCAGCGCGCCGACGCGCTCGCGGAACGATGCCCACGTGCGCAGGTCGCTCGCGCCGGTCGCCGGCGACCAGGCGGCCTCGGCCGCGGCTGCCGCGCGAGGGAAGGCCATCGCGTCGATATCGGCCGTCGTGCGGATCGTCTCCGTCCACAGCGGCGCCTCGACGCCGAGGATCCCGGAGTCGTCGATGCCCCCGACGATGTCGGAGGGCTCCCACGAGTAGGCGCGCTCGACACTCGTGGGACCGTTGGCCCACGTCAGTCCCAGCTCGGGAACGGCGACGTCGGTGCTCGCCGGCGGATACTTCATGTCGAGGTAGACCGCGTCGGCGGGGGAGAGGATCAGCTGGCCGCCGATGTCGACGAACGCGCGCGCCTTCTCGCCCGCGCCGTCCTGCGGAGTGCGGAAGCCCCAGTACTGTCCGACCGTGGTGTCGGCCAGGCCGCCCGCGGCGGCGCCCGCCTCATGCCACGCGACCGGCGTCTTGCCGAGGTCGGCGATGATGTCGCTCGCCCGCGTGACGAAGGCGGCGAAGTCCTCGCTCGCGGTCGAGAGCGACTCGTCGCCGCCGAAGTGCAGGTACGGCCCGGGTGTCATGGCGGCGAGTTCGCCGAACACGTCGGCGACGAAGTCGTACGTCGCCTCGTCGCGCGTCTTCAGCGACGAGAAGCCGACCGCCGTGCCCTCGTACGGCATGCCGGACCGCGGCTCCTCGGCGCCGTGGTCGCGGATGTTCTCGCGCATCTCGTCACTGATGGTCGGGTCCTCCGCGAGCTCCGGGTAGGCGAGCCCGACCGCGTGGGTGTGGCCCGGCATGTCGAGCTCGGGCACCACGATCATGTGACGGGATGCCGCGTAATCGACGATCTCGCGATAGTCCGCCTTCGAGTAGAAGCCGCCGGGATCACCGCCGACAGCGGTGGCCGAGGCGCGAGCGGTCAGCTCCGGGCGGGAGTCGAGCTGGATGCGCCAGCCCTGGTCGTCGGTGAGGTGGAGGTGCAGGGCGTTGAACTTCAGCGCGGCCGCGCGGTCGATGTACCCCTTGACGGTCTCGACCGGGTGGAAGTGGCGGGCGACGTCGAGCATGACGCCGCGGTACGCGAAGCGCGGAGCGTCTTCGATCGTCACTGCGGGCACGGTCCACTCGCTGCCGTCGCGGGCGATGAGCTGTCCGAGGGTCTGCACGCCGTAGAACAGGCCGGCGGCATCAGCGCCGGTGACGACGACGGATGCCTCGTCCACGCTGATGCGGTACGACTCCGCCGCTCCGCGGCTGCCCGAGCCGGCCGAAGGGTCGATGCGCAGCTCGATGCCGGCCGAGTCGTCGCCCGCTGCCGGCGACAGCCCCGTGCGGGCCGCCACGATCTCTGCCAGGGCGGCGGCGGCATCCCTCTCGCCTGTCACCGTGGTGGCGGCGGAGAGCCGGAACGGCGCGCCGGAGCCGGCCTCGATCGAGGCGGGCGCGGGGACGACGGCAGGAAGCGACACAGTGTCTCCATTCTGTGCGACCGGAGTGCAGCCGGCCAGCAGCGCGGCGGCGAGGATCGCCGTGGTGGCGATGCGTCCTCGTCGACGGTCCATGTAAAGAGTCCTAACAAAAGATCGGACCCAGCCTAGCCGGTCGCGTTCGGTTATGCTCGGGATGTCGCGACTGGCGTTGAGGTGGGACACCACCGGGGAGCGACCGACTACGGCATTCGACCGCACGCCTGGGCCGATGTGATTCCCGGCACCCCGTGCCGCACCCTCGAAAGCCGCAGTCAAGGAGATCGCATGACCGATCAGTTCTTCAACGCCCCTCTGTCCGAGGTCGATCCCGAGATCGCCCAGGTGCTCGAGCGCGAACTCGAGCGCCAGCGCGGCTACCTCGAGATGATCGCCTCCGAGAACTTCGTGCCGGTCTCGGTGCTGCAGTCGCAGGGCTCGGTGCTCACCAACAAGTACGCCGAGGGCTACCCCGGCCGCCGCTACTACGGCGGCTGCGAAGAGGTGGACGTCGCCGAAGAGCTCGCGATCCAGCGTGCCAAGGCGCTGTTCGGCGCCGAGTTCGCCAACGTGCAGCCCCACTCCGGCGCCACCGCCAACGCCGCCGTGCTGCACGCCATCGCGCGCCCCGGCGACACGCTGCTCGGGCTCTCGCTCGACCAGGGCGGTCACCTCACCCACGGCATGAAGATCAACTTCTCGGGGCGCCTGTACAACATCGTCGCCTACGGCGTCGACCCCGAGACCTCGACCATCGACATGGACGAGGTGCGCCGTCTCGCCATCGAGCACCAGCCGAAGGTGATCATCGCGGGGTGGTCGGCCTACCCGCGTCAGCTCGACTTCGCCGCCTTCCGCGCCATCGCCGACGAGGTGGGTGCGCTCCTCTGGGTCGACATGGCGCACTTCGCCGGCCTGGTCGCCGCAGGCCTCCACCCGAGCCCGGTGCCGCACGCCCACGTCGTCTCGTCGACCGTGCACAAGACCATCGGCGGTCCCCGCTCGGGCTTCATCCTGACCAACGACGCCGACCTCGCCAAGAAACTCAACACCGCGGTGTTCCCCGGCCAGCAGGGCGGCCCGCTCATGCACGTGATCGCCGCCAAGGCGACCGCGTTCAAGCTCGCCGCGACGCCCGAGTTCAAGGAGCGCCAGGAGCGCGTGCTGCGCGGCGCTCACATCATCGCCGAGCGGCTGTCGCAGCAGGACGTGAAGGATGCCGGCATCTCCGTGCGCTCGGGCGGCACCGACGTGCACCTGGTGCTGGTCGACCTCCGCAACGCCGTGATCGACGGCAAGCAGGCGGAGGACCTGCTCCACGAGATCCACATCACCGTCAACCGCAACGCGGTGCCGAACGACCCGCGGCCGCCCATGGTCACCTCGGGCCTGCGCATCGGCACGCCGGCTCTCGCCACCCGTGGCTTCGGCGACGCCGAGTTCACCGAGGTGGCCGACGTGATCGCCCTGGCCCTCCTTCCGGGCGCTGACGTCGAGGCGCTGCGCACCCGCGTGGCCGCGCTGACCGCCGCCTTCCCGCTCTACCCGGGGCTCCAGCAGTGACCGCGCAGAAGCTCGACGGCCGCGCGGCCGCGGCCGCCATCAAGGAGGAGCTGCGGGAACGCGTCGCAGCTCTCGCGGAGCGGGGCGTGGTGCCCGGCATCGCGACGGTGCTGGTGGGCGCCGACCCGGCCTCGCAGCTGTATGTCGGCATGAAGCACCGCGAGTCCGAGGCCATCGGCATGAACTCCATCCAGCGCGAGCTGCCGGCCGACGCCACGCAGGCCGAGGTCGAGGCCCTGATCGACGAGCTCAACGCCGACCCCGAGTGCCACGGCTACATCGTGCAGCTGCCGCTGCCGAAGCACATCGACACCGACGCCATCCTCGAGCGCATCGACCCGGCGAAGGACGCCGACGGACTGCATCCGACCAATCTCGGCCGGCTCGTGCTCAACGTCAACGGACCGATCACAACGCCGCTGCCCTGCACGCCGCGCGGCGTGATCGAGCTGCTGCTGCGCAACGACTACGACCTCAAGGGCAAGGATGTCGTGGTCGTGGGCCGCGGCGTCACGATCGGCCGTTCCATCGGGCTGCTGCTGACCCGCCGCGAGATCAACGCGACGGTGACGCTGACCCACACCGGCACGACCGACCTCTCGCATCACCTGCGCCAGGCGGACGTCATCGTGGCGGCCGCGGGCGTCAAGCACATCGTGCGCGCCGAGGACGTCAAGCCGGGCGCCGCCGTGCTCGACGTCGGCGTCACGCGCGAGGAGGACCCCGAGACGGGCAAGTCCAAGGTGTTCGGCGACGTGCATCCCGAGGTGGCCGAGGTCGCCGGCTACCTGTCGCCCAACCCCGGCGGGGTGGGCCCGATGACGGTGGCCCTGCTCATGACGAACGTCGTCGAAGCCGCCGAGCGCGCCGCCGGCTGACGCATCCATCCCTGTCGAGGCGGCAGGTGGCGGGACGCTCCCGAGGGGGATGCCGCGCCACCTGCCGCCTCCGTGCGGGAGGCAGCGAGGATCAGGCCGGGACGAGCTCGTCCCGGGGGCGGGCCACGACGGCTCCGGCATCCGTCGCTCCGAGAGATGCCATGCCGCTGGTCCAGCGCTCGCGGTCGGCGTCGCTGCGGTGGCGCACCTCTGCGAGCCGCGTGACGCCGCGCACGCGGATGCCGCAGAACTCCAGCGTCGCGTTGCGCAGCGAACGGATGGCGGCGTTGCGGTAGGCCCAGGCGTTCCAGATCTTCGGGGAGTCCATCGTCATCACGATGCGCGCGCTGCGGCCGGTGAGCAGCTTGTCCCACAGCCGGCCCGCGGGGCGGTAGCGGTAGGCGAAGCCCGACAGGAAGACCCGGTCGATCCAGGTCTTGAGCGCTGCCGGGTAGGAGCCCCACCACTGCGGGAAGAAGAAGACCAGGTGATCGGCCCAGTCGACGTCGTCGACGTAGGCGGCGACCTCGGGGGCGAGGGGGACGTCCGAGTCGGTGCGGGGGAGGCGGACGTCGTTGCGCTCCGCAGGGTGGCCCGGCACCGCGTCGCGAGCGAGGTCGACGAGGCGCACCTCGGCACCGGCGGCGCGCGCCGCGTCGGCGTACGAGTGGGCGAGCGCGTGATTGAGGCTGCCGGCGAGCGGCGTGCCGATCACCACGAGGATGCGGGGGGCGTTCATGCGACGGTCTCCTCTGAGTGGGCCGGGCGCCCGTGGGGCGACGGCTGATTCTTGATGAAGTCGGTGAGGGTGACGAGCTGGGCGTTCAGCCGGGGCACGTCGATCGGATCGTCGCCGAGTGCCGGGTGGGTGAGCATCGCGGCGAACTCCCGCTCGAGCACAGCGCCGGCGTCGCGCACGAGCTCGGTTCCCCGGGGCGTCAGCGACAGCAGGACGCTGCGGCCCGCCCCCGGCGGCGACTGCGCGGTGATCCACCCGTCGTCGACGAGGGCGGGGACGCGCTTGCTGACGGCGGCCTTGGTGACCCCGAGGCAGTGTGCGAGCGTGGTCATGTCGGCGGGTTCTGCGTCGTACAGCACGGCGAGGAACTGGAAGTGGTTGAAGGTGACGCCGTAGCCGGACCGCAGAGCGGCGTCAGCGAAGGCGTCGAGCTCCGCGAGGAGCTCGTGAAGGGTGAAGGTCAGCCGGTCGGACACGCTCTGAGTTAACCAGTTGACTCAGGCTGAGTCAACTGGTTTACTCATGCGGCGCTACCCCGTCTCCGTTCCACCCCCGGCGCGCGCCTCGGCGGCGGCCAGGGCAGCCCGTGCGCCGTCGGTCGGCGCGATCGCGACGAGGCCGCGGTAGAGCTTCACGAGCGCCTCGACGTCGAGCTCGCCGGTGCGGGCGCGGTCGCAGTGCACCGCCTGGATCGCCGCCTCGAGCTGGAAGCGGCCGAGCGGGCGACCCAGGGCGGAGGCGCGGCGCAGCAGCGCGGCGGCCTCGGCGATGAGCGCGCGGTCCCAGAGCGTCGGGTCCTGCAGATCGAGCGGCGGCCAGGGCGCCTCGGCTCGCGCGGGCGCCCGTGACTGGGCGTACGTGAGAAGCGCCGCCAGTCCCCATGCCTCCGGCTCGTCGTCGAGGAGCGTCGCCGTGAGCACGGCGAGCCAGCGCGCCTCGTCGGCGAGCGACTCCCGTGGCTCGTCACCCTGGTCCAGCCAGCCGATGGCGTACGCGCCGTAGATCGCCTCGAGCACCGCGGGCAGCCGGGCCGGCATGTCGGCGCGGTTCGGGATGCGGAACGGGATGCCGGCATCGCGGATCCTCCGCTTCGCCCGCACCAGCCGCTGCGCCATGGTCGCGGGCTCGACACCGAACGCCTCAGCGATCTCGGCCGCATCGAAGCCGAGCACGGACTGCAGCATCAGCGGCGTGCGTATGGCCGGGTCGATCGCCGGGTGCGCGCAGGCGAACAGCAGCTCCAGCCGCTTGTCGGGGATCGCCTCGCTCTGCACGAGGGCGCTCAGCGCATCGACGGCACGGTCGTCGGCACGCACGGCGGCGATCCCCTCGTCGAGGGGCACACCGCTGCGATGCACGGCGGAGCCCCACGCATCGCGCAGACGGTTGCGTGCCACGGTGACGAACCACCCTTCGGGATTGGCGGGGATGCCGGCATCCGGCCACGTGCGCAGCGCGCGCTCGAACGCGTCGGCGAGCGCGTCCTCGGCGAGGGCGACGTCGCTCGTCTGAGCGGCGACGATCGACAGGAGGCGGCCGTACGACGCCCGCGCGGCGCGTTCTGCCACCGCGCGGGCGTCCTCGGCGGTGGGCATCAGCGGGCGAAGGTCGTCCAGGCCCCGTCGGCGAAGTGCGTCGCGCTCGGACGCACTTCGACGGCGCCCCAGCCGGCCGACGGTGCCTTACCGGCCCATTCGATCGCGGCGTCGAGGTCGGGGACCTCGATGACGAAGGTGCCGCCGAGCTGTTCCTTGGTGTCGGCGAAGGGTCCGTCCTGCACGCGGAGCGAGCCGTCGGCGGCGGTCACGGTGGTGGTGACCGCGGAGGGCTGGAGCACCTCGGCCGAGATCAGCACGCCGGCCTCGTCAAGCGCTTTGGCGTACTCGTCGAACTCGCGCATGCCTTCGGCCAGCGCTTCGGGACCGAGGTCCTCAGGGGTCATCTCGGGGTAGTGCAGGAGCAGTGCGTACCGCATGGCGTCGTCCTTTCTGGTGGGATCACGACACCCCTATGACGATCTCCGCCGTCGCCGATCGACAGCTTCTGCCGAATCAGCCGTTTCCGAGCTCATCGAGCATGCGGCGCTGCTCGTCGGTGAGGCCGTCGTCGCGCTGGCGGCGGCCGGCTGCGGGCGCCGCGGCGCCGGGAGAGGTGTCGCGAGCGCTCGTGGATGCGGGTGCCGAGGTCGCGGCATCCGTCACCGTCTTCGTCCCCGTCGCCCTGTCGTAGAGCGTGCCGGCGTGGCCTTCGACCTTGTCGTCGATCGCGCCGTAGATCGCCCAGCCGATGAGGAGGAAGACCGGGGGCAGCACCCAGCCCCAGAACGCGCCGAAGATGCCGCCGCCGATCGAGACGCCGGTGAACAGCACGGTGGCGATCCACACCAGCAGGGCGACGGCGAAGGCGAGGAAGAACTCCACGAGCTTCTCGCCGGCCCTCGTGCGCTGCCCGGCGGACTTGGCCGCCATCGAGCGGAACCACTTCTCGACGAGCGGCTTGATCCAGATCACGAGCGCCGTCAGCACGATGCCGGCCCAGAGTGCCGCCCAGCCCACGCGCGCGGGCGTGAGCCAGCCGACGACGAGCAGCACCAGGACGTTGAACACGAGCAGCGACGCGAAGCGCACGACCCACTTCTTCATGCGTTCACTGTGCCATGTTCCGTCGACACGAGAGAAACGACCGGATGCCGCGGCCGGCGCCCACCGCAGCCTCGAGCGCTGCTGGTCCCTGCGACCGCGCCCGCCCAGACAGCAGCGCTCGCAGGAATCTGCAGCGGTCGTGCCAGGGTCAGTACGAGGGGCGGTCGTCGTCGGATGCCGCGACCCAGCGCGCCGCGAGGGCTTCGGATCCGCGGGCCAGCAGCGCGACGTCGGCGCCGACGAGGACGAAGGCGGCGCCGGCGTGGAGGTACTGGTCGGCCGTGGCCGGATCGAACGCGTTCACGCCGACCGGCTTGCCCGCGGCGCGCACGGCGTCGAAAGTCTGCAGGACGGCGGCCACGACATCCGGGTGCGTCTGCTGACCGAGGACCCCCATGGATGCCGCCAGGTCCGACGGCCCGACGAAAACGCCGTCCACCCCGTCGACCGCGGCGATGTCCGCCGCCGCGTCGACGCCCGCCGCCGTCTCGATCTGCACGAACAGCGACACGTGCGCGTCGGCGTCGGTGAGGTACCCGTCGACGCGGTTCCACCGCGCCGACCTCGCGAGGGCCGAACCCACGCCCCTCGTGCCCCGCGGCGGATAGCGGACAGCGGCGACGGCGGCCTCGGCATCCGCTCTCGACGACACCATCGGCACGAGCAGGTTCTGGGCTCCGAGATCCAGCACCTGCTTGATCGTCACGACGTCGCCGATCGGCACGCGCACCACCGGCGTCACCGGTAAGGCGGCGACCGCCTGCAGCTGCGCGAGCACCGACTCCAGGCCGTTGGGGGAGTGCTCCATGTCGATGAGCACCCAGTCCAGCCCCGAGCCCGCGCAGATCTCGGCGACAAGTGGCGAGCCGGTGCAGATCCACATTCCCGCGAGGGGACGGGATGCCTCGGACAGCGCGGTGCGGAACGTCGGGGTCAGACGAAGCGGCATTCGATCACTCCCATGGGTCCGTAGTCGCACCTGACGCTATCGCCCCGGGTCATCCACACGGGGCGGGTGAACGAGCCGGCGAGGATGATCTCGCCCGCCTCGAGCCGGGCGCCGTGCTGGTGGAACTTGTTCGCGAGCCACGCGACACCCGTGGCCGGGTGGCCGAGCACCCCCGCCGCGACGCCCGTCTCTTCGATCTCGCCGTTACGGCTCAGCACGCCGGGCACCCAGCGCAGGTCGATCTCGTCCGGACGCCTGTGCACGTCGCCGAGCACCATCGCACCGTACGCCGCGTTGTCGGCGATCGTGTCGACGATGGTGCGGCCCTCGAGCTCGATATGCGAATTGAGCACCTCGAGAGCGGGGACCGCGTAGTCGATCGCCGCGAGGGCGTCTTCGAGTGTGCAGTCGGGGCCCTCCAGCGGCGTCTTGAGTACGAACGCGAGCTCCACCTCGATCCGCACGTTGGAGAACTTCTCGACGGGGATCTCGGCGCCCGACCGATAGACGGTGTCGTCGAACATCACGCCGTAGTCCGGCTCGCTGATGCCGGTCGCCTGCTGCATCGCCTTGGACGTCAGCCCGATCTTGCGCCCGACGAGCCGGCGGCCCGAGGCGAGCATGGTGTCGCGCCACACCCCCTGGATCGCGTACGAGTCCTCGACCGTCGCGTCGGGGTACCGCGCCGTGATGCGCGGGATCACGCCGTGCGTGCGGTCGGCCTCGGCCAGCTCGGCCGCGAGCTGCTCGATGTCGCTGGGTGACAGCATCCCATCTCTCCTGTCGTGTCTTGTGGGCTCGGGGCGTTTCGTCTCGCTCGTTCCTCGCTCGCTCGACGACCGGGTTCTCGGTCGCTGGGTGAGCGAAGAGAGACGAAACGCGTCACAGCTGGTGCCCGAGCTTGTACTCGCCCTGCTTCCAGCTGGGGAGCTCCTCGGCCTTGTCGTCGGGGCGGGTGTACGAGAAGCCGTCGGCGCCGATCGTCACCGCCATCTCGGACGCGTCGGTGCGCGCCACGACGGGCTGCGGGTTGCCGTCGAGATCGAGCACGAGGGATGCCTCGGTGTACCACGACGGCACCACCGGGTTTCCCCACCAGTCGCGGCGCTGGTTGTCGTGGACGTCCCACGTGACGACGGGGTTGTCGGGGTCGCCGGTGTAGTAGTCCTGCGTGTAGATCTCGACGCGGTGGCCGTCGGGGTCGCGCAGGTACAGGTAGAACGCGTTCGAGACGCCGTGGCGCCCGGGACCGCGCTCGATGGCGTCGGAGCGCCGGAGAGCGCCGAGCTTGTCGCAGATCGCGAGGATGTTGTGCTTCTCGTGGGTGGCGAACGCGACGTGGTGCATCCGCGGGCCGTCCCCGCCGGTCATCGCGGTGTCGTGCACCGTGGGCTTGCGGCGCATCCACGCGGCGTAGACCGTGCCCTCCTCGTCCTGGATGTCCTCCGTCACCCGGAAGCCCAGCGACTGCATGAAGTTCACGGCGCGCGGCACATCGGGGGTGACCTGGTTGAAATGGTCCAGTCGCACCAGCTCGCCCGGCGTGTGCAGGTCGTAGCGCCACGACAGCCGCTCGACGTGCTCGGTCTGGTGGAAGAACTCGTACGGGAAGCCGAGCGGATCGGTGACGCGCACGGCGTCGCCGATGCCCTTCACGAAGCCCTCGGCGCGACGCTCCACGCGGCACCCGAGCTCCTCGTAGAACGCGACAGCCTTGTCGAGGTCTTCGGGGGTGCGCACGCGGTACGAGAACGCGGCGACGGCAGCCACCGGGCCCTGGCGCAGCACGAGGTTGTGGTGGATGAACTCCTCCGTCGAACGGAGGTATATCGCGTCGCCGTCCTCCTCGGTGACGTAGAGGCCCAGCACGTCGACGTAGAACGTCCGCGACGCCGCGAGATCGGTCACGACGAGCTCCATGTAGGCGCAGCGCAGGATGTCGGGGGCCGGGCTCGCCGGCGTCGGCACCGGGTTCTCGGTGTGAATGGGGGCCTCCTGGCTCACGAAGAAGCCGGAGGAGGTGAGGGTCATGTCGTCACGGTGGGTCATGTCGCGTCCTTGCGTTGCTCGGATGGTCGGGGCGTTTCGTCTCGCTCGTCCCTCGCTCGCTCAACGACCGAGATCGCGGTCGTTGAGCGAGGGAGCGAAGCGACCGAGACGAAACGTCAGCGCGGGTCGGGATCGTCGAGGTCGTTCGGCTCGTGGGCGGCGGCCTTGCCGAAGGTCGGGTTGTGCGCCGGGCCGAGCGTGATGTGCACGGCCTGCTGGTCGGTGTAGAAGTCGATCGAGCGGTAGCCGCCCTCGTGACCGAGGCCGGACGCCTTGACGCCGCCGAACGGGGTGCGGAGGTCGCGGACGTTGTTCGAGTTCAGCCACACCATCCCCGCCTCGATCGCCTGCGAGAAGTTGTGGGCGCGCTTGAGGTCGTTCGTCCACACGTAGGCGGCGAGGCCGTACTTCACGCCGTTCGCGAGCTGCAGCGCCTCTTCGTCGGAGTCGAACGGCGTGATCGCGACGACGGGGCCGAAGATCTCCTCCTGGAAGATGCGGGCGTCGGGCGCGACGTCGGCGAACACCGTGGGGCGAACGAAGTTGCCCGCGTCGAACCCGTCGGGGCGACCGCCGCCGGCGACGAGGCGCGCCTCGCCCTTGCCGATCTCGATGTAGCTCATCACCTTGTCGTAGTGCTCGGGGTGCACGAGCGCGCCGACCTCCGTACTCGGGTCGTGCGGGTAGCCCACGACCACCCGGTCGGCCTGCGCGGCATACCGCGCGACGAACTCGTCGTAGATCGCCCGCTCGACGAGGATGCGCGAGCCCGCGGTGCAGCGCTCGCCGTTGAGCGAGAAGACGCCGAAGATCGTGGCGTCGATCGCCGCCTCGAGGTCGGCGTCGGCGAAGACGACGGCGGGGGACTTGCCGCCGAGCTCCATCGACAGGCCCTTCAGGAACGGCGCGGCGTTGCCGAAGATGAGCTGGCCGGTGCGGCTCTCGCCCGTGAACGAGATGAGCGGCACATCGGGATGCTTCACCAGAGCGTCGCCGGCATCCTCGCCCAGTCCGTTGACGAGGTTGAACACGCCCTGCGGCAGCCCGGCCTCCTCGAAGATGCCGGCCCACAGCGACGCCGACAGCGGGGTGAACTCGGCGGGCTTGAGCACGACCGTGTTGCCGGTCGCGAGGGCCGGGCCGAGCTTCCAAGACTCCAGCATGAACGGCGTGTTCCACGGCGTGATGAGCCCGGCCACGCCGATCGGCTTGCGGTTGACGTAGTTCATCTGGCGGCCGGGCACCTTGTAGGCGTCGTCGGCCTGCGCGACGATCAGGTCGGCGAAGAACCGGAAGTTCTCGGCGGCGCGGCGCGCCTGCCCGAGGGCCTGCGTGATCGGCAGCCCTGAGTCGAAGGACTCGAGCTCGGCCAGCCGGGCGTCGCGCGACTCGACGATGTCGGCGATGCGGTGCAGCACCCGCGAGCGCTCCCGCGGCAGCATCCGCGGCCACGGGCCCTCGGTGAATGCCCGCCGTGCGGCGGCCACCGCCCGGTCGATGTCGGCCTTCTTGCCGGCCGCAGCCTGGACGTAGGTCTCGTTCGTGACGGGATCGAGCACGTCGAACGTGTCGCCGTCCGCCGAGTCCACGAACTCGCCGTCGATGTAGTGCTGGATGCGCGTGGGCAGCCCGTCGGGCACGTGCCGCGTGGCCAGCGAGGTGTCGGTGTCGGTCATGTGTCGCTCCTTCGTCGGAGGTCTGTGGTGTGAACGTCGGGGGAGTGGATGCCGGCGGCCGCGGCATCCGTCATCAGAAGGCCGGCAGCCCCAAGGACTCGTCGGGGTGCTCGTGGATCAGGTAGGCGTCGAGCGTGGCCGAGCGGTGACGGCGGGCCACCTTCTCGATCTCGCCGAGTGGGGCGCCGACCTCGATCAGCTGCACGATGTTCTCGTGCTCGCGGACCGACTCCGCCGCCCGGCCGGGCACGAAGCTGAACGTCGAGTCGCGCAGATGGCCGAGGCGGCCCCACTCGCCGTTCACGAGTTCGAGCAGCCGCGGGTTCGCGCACTTGGCGTACAGGGTGGAGTGGAACTCGTGGTTGAGCGCGGTGAAGGCGCGCGGATCGAAGTGCTCGAGCGTCTCGATCATGAGCTCGTTGATGCGGCGCGCTGCGCGGAGGTCGTCGGGCGTGAGCCGGCGGGCGGCCAGCGCGGTCGCGGTGCCCTCGAGGACCGAGAGCGCCTGCATGCTGAAGCGATAGGCCGAGTCGTCGACCATCGACACCCGCGCGCCCACGTTGCGCTCGAAGGTCACGAGTCCTTCGGCCTCGAGCTGGCGGATCGCCTCGCGCACCGGCACGACGCTCATGTCGAGCTCGCCCGCGATGCTGCCCAGCACGAGCCGGTAGCCGGGGGTGAACTCCTGATTGGCGATGCGCTCCTTGATCCAGCGGTACGCGAGCTGCGACTTGCTGAACGTCGTGGCCGTCTCGGTGGTCATCGTGCGAGCTCCCCGCCCTCGAGCGCTGCCGTTTCCTGCGACCGCTGCGTCTGCGGCGCCCCGCGCTCGCCGGAATCTGCCGCGCTCGCGGCGTGCTCCGCCTCGAACCGTGCCCGCCATGCGGCGTTCATCGGGAAGAGTCCATCGACGGGATGCCCCTCCGCGACGCGTTCGGCGATCCACGCGTCCTCGTCCTCCTGCGCGAGCGCGGCATCGACGATCTCCTCCACGATCGCGGGCGGGATCACGACGACCCCGTCGGCGTCGCCCACGATGACGTCGCCGGGCTGCACGGTGGTGCCGCCGCACGCGATGGTCAGGTCGGCGTCCCACGGGACGTGCCTGCGGCCGAGGACGGCGGGGTGAGCGCCGGACGAGTACACCGGGATGCCGACGGCGGCGACGGCCGCGGCATCCCGAACCCCTCCGTCGGTGACGATCCCGGCGGCGCCCTGGGCGTGCGCGCGGATCGCGAGGATGTCGCCGAGCGTGCCTGACCCGGCCTCGCCGCGCGCCTCGATCACGACGACCTCGCCCTCGCCGACCGCGTCGAACACGCGCTTCTGGGCGTTGTAACCGCCGCCGTGCGAGGCGAACAGGTCTTCGCGGTTCGGCACGAAGCGCAGCGTGCGCGCCGTGCCGACCAGTTTCGCCGTGCCGGGGAGGGATTCCGGATGCAGCGGCCGCACGCCGTCGATGTGCACGTTGTTCAGCCCGCGCTTTCGCAGCTGCGCCGAGAGCCCCGCGACGGGAACGGCTTCGAGCTTGGCGCGGAGGGCGGGGGACAGCGGTGCGATCGTTGCGTCGGCGTCGGTCCCCGAGCCTGTCGGAGGGCCGTCGGACGCTTCGACAGGCTCAGCGACCGGGTTCGCCGCGGCGACCGGATTCGGCTCGGCAGGTTCCGCATCGGGCAGCCCGGCTGCCTCACGCGAGCCCCAGGCCTCGGTGCGCTGCAGGTCGTCGACGGCGGGGAGCGAACCGAGGTCGCGGTCGAACGAGAGCTCGCCCGGGACGACCGTGGTCACCAGCCGGCCGGAGGAGGGACCACCGGGCACATCCACCTCGACCTCGACCACATCGCCCGGCTGGGCGACCGACGAGCCGGCGGGCGTGCCCGTGAGGATGACGTCGCCCGGCTCGAGCGTGAAGTGCTGCGACAGGTCGGCGACGAGCTGCGACAGCGGGAAGATCATGCCGGCCGACGTGTCGTCCTGGACGAGTTCGCCGTTGAGCCATGTCCGCACGCGCAGCGAGTCGGGGTGCACCGCCCGGGCGTCGATGAGCGCCGGGCCGAGGGGGGTGAAGCCATCGCCGCCCTTCGACCGCACGTTGGAGCCCTTGTCGTTCGCACGGAGGTCGTACAGGCCGAAGTCGTCGGCGGCCGTCACCCATGCGACGTGATCCCACGCGTCAGCGAGCGACACGCGGCGGGCGGCCGCTCCGATCACGAGCGCGATCTCGCCCTCGAATGCCAGCAGCTCGGTGCCGGCGGGCCGCTCGATGGTGCTTCCCGAGGCCGCGACGGAACTCGACGGCTTCAGGAAGTACGACGGATGCTCCGGCCGGCGTCCGCGCTGATCGGCACGTGACGCGTAGCTGAGGTGGACGGCGACGATCTTCCCGGGCCGGCCGGGGAGGGCGGCGAAGCGAGGATCGGCCGGCGATTCCGGTGTACCCGGAGAGGCGGCATCCGTCATCTCATCCATTCGAGCTCCCTCACTCTTGCGTCGTATCCGAAATCGTATATGATCGTCGCACATCCGGCAACCATCCCCCGGTTCGCCGGTGACGACGACGTCACCCGACACAGGAGTCACGAATGAGCACCACACAGCCCCCGCAAGGCTTCACCCCCACCGGCACCATCGCCAGCCCCGTCGATCGCCGGCGCGTCGTCTTCGCGACCGTCGTCGGCACCACCGTCGAGTGGTACGACTTCTTCATCTACGCCACGGCCGTCGGCCTGGTCTTCGGTCAGCTCTTCTTCGCGCCGCTCGGCGAGAACAGTGCGGTCGTGGCCTTCGCCACCGTCGGCGTGAGCTTCCTGTTCCGCCCGCTCGGCGCCTTCCTCGCCGGTCACTTCGGCGACAAGTACGGCCGCAAGGTCGTGCTGATGTGGACGCTGATCCTGATGGGCGTCTCGACCGCCCTCATCGGCGTGCTGCCCACCTACGAAGCCATCGGCGTCTGGGCGCCGATCTTCCTGGTGCTGCTGCGTATCCTGCAGGGGATCTCGGCGGGCGGCGAGTGGGGCGGCGCGGTCCTGATGGCCGTCGAGCACGCCCCTCGCACCCGACGCGGAGCCTTCGGTGCATCGCCGCAGATCGGTGTGCCCCTCGGCCTCCTGCTCGCCTCGGGCGTCATGGCGCTCATGGCGATGATCGCCCCCGGCGACGCGTTCCTCGTGTGGGGCTGGCGTGTGCCGTTCCTGCTCAGCGTCGTGCTCATCCTCGTCGGCTACTACGTGCGCCGTCGCGTCGAAGAGAGCCCGGTGTTCACCGAGCTCGCAGCCCGCAAGGAGAAGGCCAAGACGCCGATCGTCACGCTCTTCCGCAAGCACGCGCTGCTCGTCTTCATCGCCGCGCTGGTGTTCGCGGGCAACAACGCCGTCGGCTACATGACGACCGGCGGCTACATCCAGGGCTACGCCACGAACCCCGAGGGCCCCCTGGTGCTCGAGCGCGGCCCGGTGCTCTGGGCCGTCGCCGGGTCGGCCGTGACGTGGCTGCTGTCGACGCTCGCCGCCGGCTTCGTGTCGGACCGCATCGGCCGCCGCACGACGTACATCATCGGCTGGATCCTGCAGCTCGCCGGCGTCTTCCTGCTCTTCCCCCTCGTGAACACCGGCAACATCTGGCTGCTGTTCCTCGGGCTCGCGATCCTCACGATCGGCCTCGGCTTCACGTACGGACCACAGGCTGCGCTGTACTCCGAGCTGTTCCCGGCATCCATCCGCTTCTCGGGCGTCTCGATCTCTTACGCGATCGGTGCGATCCTCGGCGGCGCCTTCGCGCCGACGATCGCGACCTGGCTCGTGAAGGAGACCGGCTCGACGATGTCGGTCACCTGGTACCTCGCCGGCATGACGCTCATCGGCCTGGTCGCGACGCTGCTGCTGCGCGATCGCTCGGGCATCCCGCTGGGGCCCGACCACGAGGCCGAGCAGAACGTCAGCCCGATCTACGGCATGGCGAAGGCCTGACCTTCAGGTCGACGGATGCCGCGCCCGAGTGCCTGTGCAGGCTCGGCGCGCGGCATCCGTCGTCCTGTGCGGCCAAAAGTCGAGTCGGTGACGGCGACACGCCGATGATGGATGCCTCGCCGCGGCGTGTTGCGTGACGGGCCGGTGTTTTGGCAGCAGGGTAGGGCGCGCCGAGGTCAGCGGGTGCGCATGCCGTCGAGCGCGACGGCGACGACGTCGTGGGCGAGGCGGTCGCGGTCCACCGGGCCGGTGGGGCGGTACCACTCGACGATCGAGTTGACCATGCCGAACAGGAGCCGGGTCGCGACGGCGCCGTCGACGTCGGAACGCACCTGCCCGGCGTGCTGCGCCTCGACGACGAGCGCGGTCACGCGATGGTCGAACGCGCGCCGGCGCTCGAGCGCGGCGCGCTCCACGTCGCTGTTGCCGCGCACGCGGAGGAGCAGCGTGACGTAGGGGAGCTTGTCGACGAGCACCCGCACCGCACCGCGCAGCACGGCGCCGAGCCGCTCGGCCGGGTCGTCGACCGTGGCGTCGGGAGCGTCCAGCACCCCTTCGAGTTCGCCGAGGGCCTCGTCGAGTGCCAGCGCGAGCAGCTGCTCCTTCGAATCGAAGTGATGGTACAGCGCCGACTTCGTCAGCCCGAGACGCGAGGCGAGATCGGCGACGGACGTGGCGTCGTAGCCCTGCTCGTTGAACAGCGTCACGGCCACCGCGAGCACCTGGTCGCGGTCGTAGCCCGGGCGGCCGCGGCGGGCGGGGAGGGGCTCGGCGCTCGCGGACATGCGCCCAGTCTCGCACCCGCCGGCCACCGATCAGGGCAACTCGGGGATATTACTGAACGATCGTTAGGTATCATGGTCGCGACCGCGAAGGCGCGGAGCGAGAGGATGCCCATGTCCGTGTCGAGTGCGCAGCCGCTGCAGATCGAGCGTCGCGCTGACCGCGTCGTAGCGACCCTGTCACGGCCCGACGTGCGCAATGCCATCGACCAGGACACGATCGACCGGCTGCACGAGCTCTGTGGGGAACTCGAACGCGAGCCCAGGACCCTCATCCTGATCGGCTCCGACGGTGTGTTCGCCTCAGGTGCCGACATCGCCGAACTGCGCGAGCGGCGCGCCGCCGACGCCCGGCGGGGCATCAACACGCGCGCGTTCCAGCGCGTGCGGAGCCTGCCGATGCCGGTGATCGCCGCGATCGACGGCTACGCCCTCGGCGGGGGTGCCGAGCTCGCCTACGCCGCCGACATCCGCATCGGCACTCCGGGCCTCCAGATCGGCAACCCCGAGACGGGCCTCGGCATCATCGCCGCCGCCGGCGCGACGTGGCGCCTTCCCGAGATCCTCGGTGAGGCGCGGGCCGCCGAGATGCTGCTCACCGGACGGATCCTGGATGCCGCGACCGCCGTCGCCTGGGGGCTCGTGTCGTCGCTCTACGAGCCGGGCGACCTGCTCGCCGCCGCCCACGCGATCGCCGACCGCATCTCCCGGAACGATCCCCTCGCCACGCGGTACACCAAGACAGCGCTGGGTGCCCCGCGCGCGGCGCATCCCGAGATCGAGCTCGAGCTGCAGGCCAAGCTCTTCGAGAGCCCGGAGAAGGAGCGGCGGATGGCGGCCTTCCTCGAGAGCCGCTAGCGATGAACGAGGGCGAGCCCCACGGCGTGTACGAATGGAGTGGACAGTGACCATCGAGCAGACGCAGACGACCGAGCGGACAGGGCCGATCGAGCAGTCGTCCGGGACCGGCATCCTCCCCAGCTACCTCCGCGATGAATGGTGGATCCCCGACACCGGCGACGACGCGACCCCGGCGCTAGACGCGTCGACGGGCGACGTCGTCACGTACCTGAGCACGCAGGGGGTCGATCTCGCGGCCGCGCTCCGCCACGCCCGCACGGTGGGTCAGGCGAGTCTCGGCACGCTGACGTTCCACCAGCGGGCGCTGCTGCTGAAGCAGTTCGGCATCGCGCTCACCGCGCGCAAGGAGGAGCTCTACGAGCTGTCGAAGCGCGCCGGCGCCACGGTGCGCGACTCGCTCAACGACATCGACGGCGGCATCGGCGTGCTGTTCACGTATTCGTCGAAGGGGCGCCGCGAGCTGCCCAACGCGCAGGTGTACCTCGACGGCCCGGTCGAGTCGCTGTCGAAGGACGGCTCGTTCCTCGGCCGCCACGTCTACACGCGACTGCCGGGCGTCGCGGTGCAGATCAACGCCTTCAACTTCCCGATGTGGGGAGCGCTCGAGAAGTTCGCTCCCGCCTTCCTCGCCGGCGTGCCGACGATCGTGAAGCCCGCCTCGCCGACGGCCTACGTCGCCGAGGCGTGGGTGCGCATCCTCGTCGAGACGGGGCTTCTCCCGGCAGGGTCGCTGCAGCTGGTGAGCGGCGCCGTTCCCGGCCTCTTCGACCACCTCGGGCTCGGTGATCTCGTCGGCTTCACCGGCAGCGCCTCGACGGCCGCGCGACTGCGCGCGCAGGCCGCTCCGGAGCTGCGGTTCACGAGCGAGACCGACTCGATCAATGCATCGGTGCTCGGTCCCGATGCGGTGCCGGGCACGCCCGAGTTCGACGCGTACGTCAAGCAGCTCATGGTCGAGCTCACGACGAAGGCGGGCCAGAAGTGCACCGCGATCCGCCGTGCCATCGTGCCGGCCGATGCGGTCGCCCCGCTCGTCGAGGCGCTGCGGCAGAAGATCGCCGAGCGCGTCGTCGTCGGCGACCCCCGCGCCGAGTCCGTCACCATGGGGCCGCTCGTCTCGCTCGCGCAGCGCGACGAGGTGCTGCGTGCCGTCGGCGCGCTGGAGGCCGCCGGGGGGCGGGTCGTGCTGGGAACGACGGATGCCCCGGCCGTGACGCATGCGGACGGCTCCACGGGTCCCGCACCCGAGGGCGCGTTCGTCGGCCCGATCCTCGTCGGATTCGAAGGCGAAGCCGACGCACTGCCCGACGCGGTCCATGACGTCGAGGCGTTCGGCCCGGTGGCGAGCGTGATCGCCTACCGGACGGTGGAGGAAGCCGCCGACCTCGTCGGCCGCGGTGGCGGTTCGCTCGTGACGAGCGTCGCGACCGCCGACCCCGCCGTCGCCGCGACGCTCCTCGCCCGCACCGCCGCCTACAACGGCCGCCTGCTGTTCCTCGACCGCGACGACGCCCGCACCTCCACGGGTCACGGCGCACCCGTCCCGCACCTCGTCCACGGCGGACCGGGCCGAGCCGGAGGCGGGGAGGAGCTCGGCGGCATCCGTGCGGTGCTGCACCACATGCAGCGCACCGCCGTGCAGGGCTCGCCCGCGATGCTCACGGCTCTGACCGGCGTTTGGCATCAGGGTGCGGCATCCCGCTCCGACCGCCACCCGTTCCGCAAGTCGCTCGCCGAGCTCGCGATCGGCGACCAGCTCGCGTCGGCGTCGCGTGCGGTCACCCTCGACGACATCGAGACGTTCGCGAACTTCACCGGCGACCGCTTCTACGCCCACATGGATGAGGAGGCCGCCGCTGCGAACCCGTTCTTCCCTGGACGTGTGGCGCACGGCTACCTGCTGGTGTCGTGGGCGGCAGGGCTCTTCGTGGATCCGGACCCGGGTCCGGTGCTCGCGAACTACGGGCTCGAGAACCTGCGCTTCGTCACGCCGGTGTCGCCCGACGACGAGATCCGCGTCGTGCTGACCGCGAAGCAGATCACCCCGCGCGAGACCGACGACTACGGCGAGGTGCGGTGGGACGCCGTCATCCTCAACCAGCGCGACGAGATCGTCGCGACGTACGACGTGCTCACGCTCGTCGCCAAGACCGCGGGGCAGGCCGCGGCGGCCGACGCACCCGCGTCGGCAGAGGTCGGGACGTGAGCGATCCCGCGGACCACTTTGCCGGGCAGCGCCGCATGCTGCAGCGCGACCGCGCGTCGGCGGCGATGGGCATGGTCGTCGAGCGCGACGAGCCGGGCGAAGCCGCCGTCTCGATGCGCGTGCGCGACGACATGACGAACGGGTTCGCGATCACGCACGGCGGCATGGTGTTCGCGCTCGCCGACACCGCTTTCGCCATGGCGTGCAACGCCGTCTCGGAAGGAGAAGGGGACGCGGATGCCGAGATCACCGTCGCGGCCGGCGCCGACATCGCGTTCCTCAAGGCGACGCGCGCCGGGCAGACGCTGACCGCCCACGCGCGCCGCCGGGCGGTCGCCGGACGAAGCGGGCTGTACGACGTGACGGTGACCGACGAGACGGGCGACGTCGTGGCGGAGTTCCGCGGACGCTCCTTCACCACGCGCCGCGCCGAGCCCGGCGTGGCGGGGTGACGGTGGCCGCAGCATCCGTCGTGATCTAGACTTACTGAACGAACGGTCTGTAATCCCAGGAGCCGGAACGGAGTCGACGATGACGACCGATGTGCTGATCGACGAGGCGGCCGAGCAGGCGGCCTTCGACGCGATCATCGAGGCCGACTCGCGCGTCGAGCCGCGGGACTGGATGCCGCCGGCCTATCGCAAGACGCTGATCCGGCAGATCTCGCAGCACGCGCACTCCGAGATCATCGGGATGCAGCCCGAGGGCAACTGGATCACGCGGGCGCCGAGCCTCAAACGCAAGGCGATCCTGATGGCGAAGGTGCAGGACGAGGCCGGGCACGGGCTGTACCTGTACTCCGCGGCGCAGACGCTCGGCATCACGCGCGACGAGATGACCGAGCAGCTCATCGAGGGGCGTGCGAAGTACTCCTCGATCTTCAACTACCCGACGCCGACGTGGGCCGACATGGGGGCGATCGGCTGGCTCGTGGACGGCGCCGCGATCTGCAACCAGGTGCCGCTCTGCCGTGCCTCGTACGGTCCGTACGGACGCGCGATGGTGCGCATCTGCAAGGAGGAGTCCTTCCACCAGCGGCAGGGATTCGAGATCCTCCTGACGCTCATGCAGGGAGGTGCCGCGCAGCGCCAGATGGCGCAGGATGCCGTGGACCGCTGGTACTGGCCCTCGCTCATGATGTTCGGGCCCCCGGATGAGGCATCGCCCAACTCGGCGCAGTCGATGGCGTGGAAGATCAAGCGCTTCTCGAACGACGACCTCCGTCAGCGGTTCATCGGGATGCTGGTGCCCCAGGCGGAGGTGCTGGGTGTGACGCTTCCCGACCCCGAGCTGCGCTGGGACGACGAGGCGCAGCGCTGGCACACGAGCGAGATCGACTGGACCGAGCTGCAGGAGGTCATCGCCGGGCGCGGCGCCATGAACGCCGAGCGCATCCGCAACCGGCGCACCGCGCACGAGGACGGCGCCTGGGTGCGCGAGGCGGCCGCCCAGTACGCGCGCAAGCAGGCCGGCATCCGGTCGTTGAGCGAGCGAGGCGCTGCCCAGCCAGACTCCCGGTCGTTGAGCGAGCGAGGCGCTGCCGAGCCAGACTCCCGGTCGTTGAGCGAGCGAGGAACGAGCGAGACGAAACGCCCCGAGCACCCGACGGAGGCTGCATCATGACGACCTCAGGTGCCTCGCCCCGCGAGACCTGGCCGCTCTGGGAGGTGTTCGTGCGCGCCGGACGCGGCCTCAGCCACGTGCACGCGGGCTCCCTGCACGCACCCGATGCCGACTTCGCGCTGCGCAACGCCCGCGACGTCTATACGCGCCGGAGCGAGGGCACCTCGATCTGGGTCGTGCCCGCCGATGCGATCACGACGAGCGACCCCGACTCGAAGGGTGCGTTCTTCGAGAGCCCCGCCGGCAAGAACTACCGCCACGCCACGTACTACACGGCATCGGAGGGGGTGCCGCACCTGTGACTGAAGTTCGCTCGGAAGACGGTGGCGTTTCATCTCCGTCGCTGGCGCTCCCTCGCTCAACGACCGAGGGACAGGTCCGGGTCGTTGAGCGGCCGAGTAATGAGGGGGACGAAACGTCGCGAGCCGACGCGCACGGCGACGTCACCGTCGAGCGTGTCGAGCTGTCGGCCGAGCTCGCCGGCGGCGAGGGCCGTGCGGCGACGGCGGATGTCGCGGAGTACGCGCTCTGGCTGGGCGACGACGCGCTGATCCTCGCGCAGCAGCTCGGCGCGTGGATCGCGCGGGCCCCCGAACTCGAGGAGGACGTCGCGCTCGCCAACATCGCGCTCGACCTGCTCGGACACGCGCGCTCGTTCCTGCGCTACGCGGGCACCTTTGACGAGCGCACCGAGGACGACCTCGCCTACTGGCGCGACGAGCCCGAGTTCCGCTGCGCCTGGCTCTTCCAGCAGCCCAACGGAGACTTCGCGCAGACGATCGCGCGTCAGCTGGCGGCATCCGTCTACCTCTTCGAGCTGTACACGGAACTGCAGGGCTCGTCCGATGCGACGCTGGCCGCGATCGCGGCCAAGGCCGTCAAGGAGGTGGAGTACCACCGCGATCACGCGGTGCAGTGGACGCTGCGGCTCGCCGGCGGCACCGACGAGTCGCGCCGTCGCGTGATCCGCGCGGTGGCGGACGTCTGGCCGTACGTCGGCGAGCTCTTCCGCGACGAGCCGCTCATCGACCGGCTCGACGCCGCCGCCGTACGACCGTCGACGCTGCAGCCGGCGTTCGACGCCGTCATCGCGGCGGTGTTCGCGGAGGCCGAGCTGGAGCTCCCGACGGGGCCCGAGTCGTCGGCCGGCGGGCGCCACGGAGCCCATTTCCCGACGCTGGGCTTCCTGCTCGCCGAGATGCAGGTGCTCGCACGGCAGCATCCGGGGGCGACGTGGTGACCGGCTCCGCAGCTTCCCCCGCCCGCCCCGTACCGTTTGCAGGATCGGCGGGCTCAGCGGCGCGCACCTCCGCGGAATCCCGCGGGTCCGCATCGGCGCCGGAGGAGACGATCCTGCGCACGGTACGCGTGGAGGCCCCGACAGGTGGAGCCGGGGATGCCGCTGGTCTCAGGGCGCGCGCATGGCAGGCGGCGGCATCCGTTCCGGATCCGGAGATCCCGGTGCTCACCATCGAGGATCTCGGGGTGCTGCGCGACGTCAAGGTGGATTCGGACGGCTCCGGCCGCGCACGCGCCACCGTGACGATCACGCCGACGTACTCCGGGTGCCCGGCGATGGACGCGATCCGCGACGACGTCGTGCTCGCCCTGACCGCGGCCGGCTTCGACGACGTCGACGTGCGTCTCGTGCTCGCGCCCGCGTGGACGACGGACTGGATGACGGATGCCGGCAAGCGCAAGCTCGTCGACTACGGCATCGCTCCGCCGAACGGGCGTGCAGCGGTCGCGGGTCCGATCCGAGTGCAGCTGTCGGTGCGGTGCCCCCGCTGCGGGTCGCTCGACACCCGAGAGCTCGCACGGTTCGGGTCGACGTCGTGCAAGGCGCTCTACGAGTGCCGCGCCTGCCTCGAGCCCTTCGACCACTTCAAGGTGCACTGATGGACGGAGACGCTCTTCGACAGGCTCAGGGGCCGGGCATGCCGGCTCAGGGACCGGGAATGCCGGATCAGGAGAACCGGCGCATCGCCGAGACCCTGCTCACCACGGCTGTGGGCGGGCCGCGCGACGGTCGGCACCGGGCGCGATTCCACACCCTGCGGGTCGCGGCCGTGAGGCCGCTCACCGACGCCGCGGTCGAGGTGACCTTCGCGATCCCCGAAGAGGTGCGCGGCGAGTTCGACTACCTGGCGGGTCAGCACGTCGCGCTGCGCACGGTGCTCGACGGGCACGAGCTGCGGCGCTCGTACTCGCTGTGCCGCGCCGAGGACGCGGGAGGCGGCGGCGACGGTCCGCGCACGATCAGCGTCGCGATCAAGCGAGACCAGGGCGGCCGGTTCTCGACCTGGGCACAGACCGAGCTCCACGCCGGCGACCGGATCGACGTGATGAGCCCGCAGGGCACGTTCACCTCGAAGCTCGCCGATCTCGACGGCGCGCACGTCGCCGGCATCGCGGCGGGTTCGGGCATCACGCCGTTGATGGCGCTCGCCGCCACCGTGCTGGCGCGCTCCGACACGTCGCGCTTCACCCTCGTCTACACGAACCGCTCGAGCCTCGACGTGATGTTCCTCGACGAGCTCTCCGACCTCAAGGACCGCTACCCGACGCGGCTCGCGCTGCACCATGTGCTCTCGCGCGAGCAGCGCACCGCGCCGCTGCTGTCGGGCCGCATCGACGAGCCACGGCTGCGGCGCATCCTCGACGAGCTCGTGCTGCCCGACACCGTCGACGAGTGGTTCCTGTGCGGGCCGTTCGAGCTGGTGCAGCTCTGTCGCGACACGCTCGCCGACATCGGCGTGGACCCCACGCACGTGCGGTACGAGCTGTTCACCACGGGCGAGGGCGAGCGGGCCGAGCCTCCGGCGGGGCGGCCGGTCGTCGTCGCGCGCGACGAGCCGGTGCGCCGCATCGAGTTCACCCTCGACGGGCAGTCGCAGGCGGTCGACAGTCCGGTCGCCGCGCACGAGTCCATCCTCAATGCGGCGCTGCGCGTGCGCCCGGACGTCCCCTTCGCCTGCGCCGGCGGAGTCTGCGGTACCTGCCGCGCTCGGCTGGTGCAGGGGTCGGTGACGATGACCGAGAACTACGCGCTCGAGCCCGACGAGATCGAGCGCGGCTACGTGCTCACCTGCCAATCCCACCCGACGACCGACAACGTCGTCGTCGACTACGACGTCTAGCCGTTTCCCACGAGGAGGATCGAGATGATCGAGCTGTCCATCAGGGGCGATGTGGCCGAGGTCGTGCTGAACGCCCCCGAGAAGCTCAACGCTCTGTCACTGCGCGCGCTGGGAGAGATGGATGCCGCCTACCGCAGTGCCGAGGAGTCCGGCGTGCGGGCGCTGCTGCTCCGGGCCGAGGGGCGGGCGTTCTGCGCCGGGCGCGACATCGCCGGCGTCGACCCCGAGACCGACGACGTGCCCCAGTACCTCGCCGGTGTCGAGACCCTCATGCGGAGGATCGCCGCCTTCCCGGCGCCGACGTTCGCGGCCGTGCACGGGGCGTGCCTCGGCGTCGGGCTCGGGCTGGCGATCGCGACCGACGTCGTCTATGTCGCCGACGATGCGAAGATCGGCTCGCCGTTCGCGAGCCTCGGCGCGATGCTCGACTCGGGCGGTCACGCCCTGCTGTATGAGCGGCTCGGCGCTCATCGGGCGCTCGACCTCATCTACACCGGCGACCTGCTGAGCGGCGCCGAGGCGGTCGCGGCCGGCTTGTTCAGCCGCGCCATGCCGGTGGAAGAGGTGTTCGACTTCGCGCTGCAGCGGGCGGCGGTGGCGGCATCCGGCCCCACGGCCGCGTTCCTCGCATCAAAGCGGCTCATCGCGCGCCTGCGTGACGAGAAGCTGTGGGATGCCGTCGCCCAGGAGGCGCGCGGACAGGAGGCGTTGCGCACCACCGCCGACTACCGCGAGGGCTTCGCGGCGTTCCAGCAGAAGCGCAAGCCGGAGTTCCGCGGCGACTGACGCGCGTCTTCACGCCTTCGCGTGCCGCGTCGTGTGGGCTCGCAGGGTGCGATGCCGCGTGCCGTGACACCCGAAGGGAGCGATGGGGGATCGGGGGTCACGTCCTGCGGGTTCGCGGGGTGCGATGCCGCGTGTCATGACACCCGAGCGGCAGGGCTGATAGGTCAGGTGCGGGCGGAATCCGTGCGCTCGGCGATGAGCGCAGCCACCCCGGCGAGGATCCGGTCGATGCCGAAATGCAGCCCTGCGTCGCGGCCGCCATCGCGCGCCGCATCGGCGAAGGCGGCCGACGTGCGCGGATAGTCGGCGGATCGCGCCGCGAGCACCGGCCCCAGCTGGGCGGCGAGATTCTGCTCCGGCTGCGATCCGCCGGCCCGCTGCCGGACCATCGACTGCGCATGGCCCGCCAGCAGCGCGAGCACGTCGAGCTTTTCGCCGCCGCTGAGCGGGAGATCGCTCATCGCGTCCAGCCCCGATTCGTACCACGCGAGCTCTCCCGGACCGGGAACGTGGGGACGCTGGGCCAGCGTGACCGACCACGGATGTGCGAGCGAGCGCTCGTGCAGCGCGAGTGCCCACGCGGCCAGCGCCGATCGCCAGTCGCGCGCCGGTGATCGGGGCGGCCCGCCGAAGGCCCGGTCGAGGAGGACCGCGTCGAGCTCTGCGCGTCCCGGCACATACCGGTACAGCGCCATCTTCGCGGTGCCCAGCCGCTCGGCGACGCGCTGCATCGTGACCGCGTCGAGGCCGTCCTCGTCCGCGATCGCCGTCGCGGCCGCCACGATCGCGTCGACCGTGAACTTCGGCCGGGGTCCCCGCTTTCCGAGCGCGGGTCGGAACCACAGCAGCTCGATGGATGCCGCGACGCTGTCGTGCTCGGATGCCATGCCGACCCTTCCCCGGTATTGCGTCCAGCGTACGCTGATGATTACTGTGTCGGAAGGACGCAGTTACCGGAGAGATCGGAAGACCTTTGACCAACAGGAAAGTGCTCGTCTCGGGCGCGAGCATCGCAGGACCGTCGCTCGCTCGCTGGCTGGGCCGCAACGGCTTCGATGTCACAGTCGTCGAGAAGGCGCAACGCGTGCGTCCGGGCGGCCAAGCCGTCGACTTCAAAGGCCGCACCCACCGGGAGGTGCTGGCCCGCATGGGCGTCCTGAACGCCGTGGAGGCCGAGCAGACGGCGAGGACGGACTGGCGGATGGTGGATGCCGCCGATCGCGTCCGCGCTGTCGTGCCGGGCGAGTTCATCGGCGGCGACCTCGAGATCCTGCGCGGCGACCTGACCGGCATCCTTCATCGGGAGTCAGCGGGCGATGCGCAGTACGTCTTCGGCGACGAGATCGTCGCGATGACCGAGAAGGCCTCGGGAGTGGACGTAGCCTTCGCCGGGCGGCCCACGGAACGCTTCGACCTCGTCATCGGCGCGGATGGCGTGCACTCCGCGGTGCGACGGCTCGCCTTCGGCCCGGAGGCGGATCTCGTGCAGCCCCTCGGCTCCTACTACGCCGTCGCGAGCGGGGAGGTGCCGCTCGACGGCCTCGAGACACGGCTGCCCGATGGTCGCTCCGTGGCGTACGGCTACAGCACTCCCGGGCGGCTGGCTCTGCTCGGCGGGCAGAAGGCGCCGAACCTCTTCGTGTTCCGCGCCGCGCGCGCGGACTACGACCGGCGCGACGTCTCCTCGCAGCGGCGGTTCCTGACGAACGCCTACGCCGGCGTGGGGTGGCGCGTTCCTGCGGTGCTCGAGGCGGTGGCCACGGCATCCGATTTCTATCTCGACGCGCTGACCCGCACGCGCATGTCGACGTTCACTCGCGGGCGCACGGCGCTCGTGGGCGACGCCGGCTACGCGAACACGCTCGGCGGGTTCGGCACGGGGCTCGCCCTCGTCGGCGCCTACATCCTCGCCGGCGAGCTGGTGAGCGCGCGAGGGGATCACGAGACCGCCTTCGCGGCCTACGACCGCCGGATGCGCAGGCCGACGAAGATCGCGCGCACGGGGAACGCAGGCCCGTTCCTCGCGCCGACCTCGGCGTGGCGCATCGGCATGCGGGACTGGTCCTTCCGGAACGCCCTGATGTACCGGACCATGATGTGGATGACCGACAGGTTCGCCACCGATGACAGCGTGCCGATGTACGACATGCGGTGACCTGTGGGGCCCGGGTGCCTGGGAGCCGGCGGCCGGGGAGGGGGAGGCGCGTGCCCGGCGATCAGCGTCCGGCGAGCGCCTGGACCAGCGGGGTCACCTGCTCTGCGAGCTCGTCGGGAACCGTGAGGAACGACACGCCCGTGGTGTCGCGGAGCGCGACGAGGGCCTCGACATCGCGCGTCACGTCGCCGGAGAGATAGCCGACGGCGCCCGCCTCCTGCAGCGAGTCGGGGGTCAGGCCGGCGCTGCGTCGCAGCCAGTCCGGCACCGCGTCCCCGATGCCCGCGACCTGCAGCGACAGTTCGATCGGCGGTCGATCCGCCGGGGTCGCCGTTCGCACCCGGGCAGCGGCCGCCTCGACGGCGGGGAGATCGGCGTGCGGCGGCAGCGGCAGCGCCACGGTGTCGGCGTGGCGACCGGCCAGGCGCGTCATGCGATCGCCGCCGGCGGCGAGGATGACCGGGAGCTCGTCGCCGAATGCGTCGCGCAGCGCGGCCATCGTCGCCTCGACCTGATCGACGCGCTCCCGGCCCGAGCCCCATGCCACGCCGAGGGCCGCGGCGTCCCGCTCCGCCTGCGGGCGTCCGGCGCCCAGTCCGAGCTCGAAGCGACCTCCCGAGAGTTCGACGAGCGTGCGCGCCTCGCGCACCGTCGCCTGGGGGCTGCGCAGCGGTGCCGCGAGCACCCAGGTGCCCACGTGCAGCGACGCGGTGGCGGCGGCAGCGACGGCCAGCGCGAGGAAGGGTGAGGGCGTGAACAGCGTGTCGGGCACGAGGAGCGCCGAATAGCCGCTGCCTTCGAGCCGCCGTGCGCGCTCGCTCCACACGCGGGCATCGCCGTGCGCGCCGCTGACGACGCCGAATCGGAAGGTGCTCATGTGCCCATCGTCGTCGGGCGCGGGACGATGCGCATCCTCCGGCAGGAGGCATCCGCTCTGCTCCCGCGGGAGCAGCGCTCAGGAGTTCACACGGATGATCTCGCGCTGGTAGGGCGCCACGACGGTGCCCGATATGCGGCAATCCAGCACGAGGAACGGACGGGATGCCGCGGGCTCGGCGCTCCACGCGGCAAGCCGGTCGAGATCGCTCAGCGTTCGCACGACCACCCCTTCGGCACCGACGCCCGCTGCGAGCGCGGCGAAGTCGACCTCGGGGATGAGCATGGGCTCCTGCGCGAGACCCTTGAGCCCGTACAGGTTGACCTCCGCGCCGTACGCGGCGTCGTTCCACACGACGGCGAGCCCCCGGCCGGCGGCGACCCGCACCGCCGTCTCGAGGTCGGCGAGCGCCATGAGCCCGCCGCCGTCGCCCGTCGTCAGCACGACCGTGGCGGAGGGCTTCGCCAGAGCGGCACCCGGCACCGAGGGCCAGCCGAGGCCGATCGACTGGAAGGCGGTGCCCACCATGATCATGCGGTCGGGCGAGGCCACCGGCCAGTACATGTTCGCCCAGCCGATGAAGTGCCCGCCGTCCGACACCACGACGCGGTCGTCGGGCAGCAGCTCACCGATGCGCGCGGCGACCGACCTCGGATCGAGGCGTCCATCGGCCGCGACGCCGTCTCCGGCGTCGTATGCCCGCAGGGGCGCCAGGTCGACGGCTTCGCGCCACCCGCTCGAGCCGGCGCCGCGTGCGCGCAGGCCGTCCGCGACCGCGTGCGCCACCGTCGCGGCATCGCCGCGCACATATCCGCCGACCTGGGGGTGCGTGGCGGCCGGCGCCACATCCACTTGGAACACGCGGGTGCCGGGCGCGAAGAGGTCGCCGAACCGCATCGTGAACTGGTTGAGGGATGCCCCGAACACGACGGCCACGTCAGCCTCGCGTACGAGCTCCATGGCGCCCTCGGCGCCGAACCCTCCGGTCACGCCGAGGTCGAACTGGCTGCGCGGGAAGATGCCCCGACCGAGCGCGGTCGATGCGGTGATCGCGCCGACCGCGTCGGCGACGGCGCCGAGCGCGTCGCCCGCCCCCGAGATCCACGCGCCGTGGCCCGCGAGCAGGAACGGTCGCTCGGCCGACGCCAGCGCCTCGACGATCCGCTCGACCGCGCCCTCGGCGAACGGCCCGGCCGGCACCAGCGGTCCCGGCAGGCGCGGCTCGGGAGCCCCGGGCACCGGGCCGGCGTCGCGCGCCGCCACGTCGTACGGGATCGCCAGCACGGTCGGCACGCGGTAGGTGAGCGCATGCTCGATCGCGATGACCGTCGTGGCCGCGGCATCCGCTCGTCCGACCGTGTACGTCCGCGCGCCCACGGCCGACGCGAGGGCGATCTGGTCGACGTCCCAGGGGCGCGGGCCCGACGTCGGCTCGTCGCCGACGACGAGCACGAGCGGCACATGCGCCTGCACCGCCTCAGCGAGAGCGGTGAGCGTGTTGGTGAAGCCGGCGCCGTAGGTCGCGGTCGCCGCCGCGAGCCGGCCGGAGGCGCGGTGGTAGGCGTCGGCCGCCACGACGCCGCCCGCCTCGTGGCGCACGGCGGTGAAGTGCACGTCGGTGGAGCGCTCGAGCGCATCGAGGAAGTAGGCGTTGCCGTTGCCCATCACCCCGAACACGTGATCGATGTGACGCGCGAGGGTCAGGGCGACGTGGGCCGAGACGGTGCTCATGGCGGGGGTGGCGGGCATGGCGATGCCTTTCGAGACGGAACGGATGGTGAGGCCGTATGTGTCTCGCGCGTGCGCGCTGCGTGCCCATTTTTCGAGCACCGGCGGGCGTCGATGCCGCCGGACGTGTCGAGTATAGGTCTTCCGCCAAGATGGGAGTCATGAAGACGATCCAGCTGCGCCGGTACACGCTCGTCGACGGGGAGTACGACGCCTTCGTCGCGTGGTGGACCGAATGGATGCCGAAGGTGCGGCCCGCGGCCGGCTTCGCGATCGAGTTCGCCTACGGCCTGCCCGAGACGAACGAGTTCGTGTGGGCGGTCAGCGCCGAGGGCGACGCCGAGGCGTTCCTCGCCCTCGAGAAGGAGTACATGGCCTCGGAGGGGCGTGCAGAGGCGTTCGTCGGGGTGCCGCAGCGCGTCGCCGAGCACAACATCCGCCTGGTCGACTCGTTCGCCTAGCTCGGGCCGCCCGGATCGCCCTCGTTGCGCTTCGTCTCGCTCGTTCCTCGCTCGCTCAGCGACCGGTACTGGCGTGATCCGAAGGACTGCCCCTTGCGCTCGACGGAACCATCCGGTCGCTGAGCGAGCGCCAGCGAGACGAAGCGTTGCGCCTCGCGCGACGGGACCATCCGGTCGCTGAGCGAGCGCCAGCGAGACGAAGCGTTGCGCCTCGCGCGACGGGACCATCCGGTCGCTGAGCGAGCGCCAGCGAGACGAAGCGTTGCGCCTCGCGCGACGGGACCATCCGGTCGCTGAGCGAGCGCCAGCGAGACGAAGCGTTGCGCGTCGACTTGCTCAGCCGCCGAGCGCGTCGCGGATCGCGGTAGCCGACTGACTCAGCCGCGCTGCGATCTCGGCGTCGCTGTGCGTGCTCGCCACGAACACCACCGCGATCGCCGCCGGCCCGCGTCCCCGGACGACCAGCGGCACGGCGACGGCGCGCAGACTCGGAATGACCTCGTCGTGGCTGGTCGCATAGCCGCGGGCGGCGGCATCCGTCACCTCCTCGGCGAGCGCGCCCGACACATCGGCCGGCCACGAGGCCTCGGGCAGCAGCGACAGGATCGCCTTACCGGGGGCACCCCGCGTGATCGGATGCCGCGTGCCCGGCCGCTGCGCCACGGGGTTCACGGCGTGCCGCGGCTCGATGCTCGAGAGCGTCACGCATTCGTCGTGGTCGAGCACGGCGAGGAAGCAGGTCATGCCCAGGTCACCGGCGACGGCGGTGAGCTCGGGAAGCGCCTCGGCCTGCAGATCGTGCGCCACGCCGGCGGCGAGGGCGGCCATCCGCGCACCCAGCTCGATGCGACCGGCGGCGTCGCGCTCGACCAGCCCGTGGTCCTCGAGCGTGCGCAGCAGCCGGTAGGCGACCGACCGATGCAGTTCCAGGCGTCGTGCGATCTCGTCGATCGACAGCGGACCGCGTGCTTCGGCGAGCACTTCGAGGATCCGGATGCCCCGGCTCAGCGTCTGCGAAGCGGGAGCGGCGGAGGGGCCAGGGGACACGAGGGCTCGCTGTCTCGTCGCACGGCGCTCTTGCCGCCTCGACGCGGGTCGTATACGATCTGTTCAATAGTAGAACGGTGTGTTCGAATATAGAACAGGCCGCACTTCGACACAAGCTCCCAGCCGCAGGCTCTTCGGCGGCGGGCCCTCGACACCGTCGTCCGAGGAGGACACCGATGCAGTTCCACCACCACGGCTACGTCTCCGCGGATCCCCGGGTGCAGGACGCGGCCGGCGCCGGCGTCGATCGCCCCGCCGACCTGCCCGACGAGGTGGACGTGCTGATCGTCGGATCCGGTCCGGCCGGCATGCTGCTGGCCGCTCAGATGTCGCAGTTCCCCGGCGTCGTCACCCGCCTCATCGAGCGCCGCGAGGGACGCCTCGTGCTGGGTCAGGCGGACGGCATCCAGCCGCGCAGCGTCGAGACGTTCCAGGCGTTCGGGTTCGCCGAGCGCATCGTCGCCGAGGCGTACAACATCGCCTACATGAACTTCTGGGGGCCCGACCCCGAGAACCCGCGCAACATCATCCGCACCGCGCGCACCGAGGACTACGCCTTCAAGATCAGCGAGTTCCCGCACCTGATCGTCAACCAGGCGCGTGTGCTCGACTACTTCGCGGAGGCGGCCGCCCACGGCCCCGGCCGCATCGTCCCCGACTACGGCATCGAGTTCGCCGGCCTCACCGTGCAGGAAGGCGCCCAGGACGGCGACGGCATGGGCAACGGCGCTGACGAGTACCCGGTGGAGGCGCGCCTGCGGTACACGGCAGGGAAGCGCGCGGGGGAGGAGCGGATCGTCCGCGCGAAGTACGTCGTCGGGTGCGACGGCGCGCGCAGCGGTGTGCGTGAGGCGATCGGCCGCCAGCACGTCGGTGCGTTCTCGGCGCACGCGTGGGGCGTCATGGACGTGCTCGTCAACACCGACTTCCCGGACTGGCGAACCAAGTGCGCGATCAACTCGGAGGCCGGCAACATCCTGCACATCCCGCGCGAGGGCGGCTACCTCAGCCGCATGTACATCGACCTCGGCGAGGTCGCCGACGACGACGAGCACCGCGTCCGCCGCACACCGATCGAGGAGGTCATCCGCCGCGCCAACGAGATCCTCCACCCCTACACGATCGACGTGAAGCAGGTCGCGTGGCACAGCGTGTACGAGGTGGGGCACCGGGTCACCGACAAGTTCGACGACGTCGACGTCGACCAGGGCCACGACCCCCGGGTCTTCCTCGCCGGTGATGCGTGTCACACCCACAGTGCCAAGGCCGGGCAGGGCATGAACGTCTCGATGCAGGACGGCTTCAACCTCGGCTGGAAGCTGGGGCACGTCCTCACCGGGCTGAGCCCCGCATCGCTCCTCTCCACCTACTCGGCCGAGCGCCAGCCCGTCGCGCAGCAGCTCATCGACTTCGACCGCGAGTGGTCGGCGCTCATGGCGCGCAAGCCCGAGGAGATCTCCGACCCGCAGGAGCTCGCCACCTTCTACCTCGGCACCGCCGAGTTCCCGTCCGGGTTCATGACCCAGTACGGTCCCTCGATGACGGTGATGGATGCCACGCACCAGCAGCTCGCCGAAGGCTTCCCGCTGGGCAAGCGGTTCAAGTCCGTCGAGGTGGTCCGGGTGTGCGACGGGAACGCTGTGCACCTCGGTCACCACGCCCGAGCAGACGGGCGCTGGCGGGTGTACGCCTTCGCCGACACCGCGGCCGACACCGCGGCCGGGGCCGCGGCTGGGGCCGCTGCCGGGCCCGCCGCGCCGACGCCGGGGGAGGCATCCGCCCTCGCCGACTGGGCGGAGTTCATGGCGTCGCCGCAGTCGCCCGTGCGCCGCTACACGCCGGCGGGTGCCGACGTCGACGCCGTCTTCGACGTGAAGGTGGTCTACCAGCAGCGCTTCGACGAGATCGAGATCACCCGGGTGCCCGAGCTGTTCCTGCCACGCACGGGACCGCTCGGACTCATCGACTGGGAGAAGGTCTACGCGGCCGCCCCGAGCGCCTGGACCACCGACGACATCGTCGAGGAGCGCGGGCTGTCGCGCGACGGCGTGGTCGTCGTCGTGCGTCCCGATCAGTACGTCGCCGCGGTGCTGCCACTGACCGCGCACGACGAGCTCGCCGCCTTCTTCGCCCAGGTGTTCCTTCCCCAGCACCAGCCCGCGACCGTCGGCGATTAGGTGGGCCGTGGCGGCGAATCCGCATCCTGAGCTGTACATCACGTATATCGGCCGCTTCGGCGGCGACGGGCAGAATTGGCCCGGTAGACATCGAGAGAACGGATGCCGCGAGCACGCGGCATCCGTGAAACGACAAGGGAGTCCCCGTGAGCACGACGATCACCGAAACCCGTGAGTCCGAGCTGCTGGCGTCCGTGCCCGACGGGCTGTTCATCGGCGGGCAGTGGCGGGCAGCGGCGGGCGACAAGACGCTGAAGGTCTACGACCCGTCCAACGGCGAGGTCGTGAAGGAGATCGCGAACGCGTCGCCCGAGGACGGCAAGGCGGCGCTGGATGCGGCGGTCGAGGCGTTCCCCGCGTGGGCGGCGACGCCAGCGCGCGAGCGTGCCGAGATTCTGCGGCGTGCGTTCGACCTGCTGCAGGAGCGCAAGGAGGACTTCGCGCTGTTGATGACGATCGAGATGGGCAAGCCGCTGGCCGAGGCGCGCGGCGAGGTCGCGTACGGCGGCGAGTTCCTGCGCTGGTTCAGCGAAGAGACGGCCCGCGTGCAGGGTCGCTACGGCGCGAACCCCGAGGGCACCGGCCGCATGATCGTGTCGCAGCATCCCGTCGGTCCGTGCTTCCTGATCACCCCGTGGAACTTCCCGCTGGCGATGGCGACCCGCAAGATCGCGCCGGCGCTGGCTGCCGGCTGCACCGTGGTGATCAAGCCCGCCGAGCTCACTCCGCTGACCACGCTGTACTTTGCGAAGCTGCTCGAGGACGCCGGCCTGCCGAAGGGTGTCGTCAACGTCTTCACCACGTCGACCTCGGGTGCCGTGTCGGAGCCGATCATCCGCGACCCGCGCCTGCGCAAGCTCTCGTTCACCGGCTCGACCCAGGTCGGCCAGCGCCTGCTCGAGCAGGCGGCTCAGGGCGTGCTGCGTACGTCGATGGAGCTCGGCGGCAACGCCCCGTTCGTGGTGTTCGACGACGCCGACCTCGACAAAGCCGTGGACGGCGCGATGCTCGCGAAGTTCCGCAACATCGGCCAGGCGTGCACCGCCGCGAACCGGTTCATCGTGCACCGCTCGGTCGCCGACGAGTTCGCCCGCCGCGTCACCGAGCGCGTCAACGGCTTCACGATCGGCCGCGGCACCGAGGACGGCGTGACCATCGGCCCGCTCATCGACGACCGCGCGGTCGCCAAGGCGTCGCAGCTGGTGCGGGATGCCGTGAACCGCGGCGCGAAGGTCGCCACCGGCGGCAACGAGATCGACGGCCCCGGCACGTTCTACGAGCCGACCGTCGTCACCGACGTGCAGCCGGGCTCCGACATCCTCCGCGAGGAGATCTTCGGACCGGTGCTCGCGATCATCCCGTTCGACACCGAGGACGACGCCGTGCGCCTCGCCAACGACACCGAGTACGGCCTCGTCTCGTACGTCTTCACCGAGAGCCTGGCCCGCGGCCAGCGCATGATCGAGCGCCTCGAGACCGGCATGATGGGCCTGAACATGGGCGTCGTCTCGAACGCGGCCGCCCCGTTCGGCGGCTGGAAGATGTCGGGCCTCGGCCGCGAGGGCGGCGCCGAGGGCATCCACGAATACCTGCAGACCAAGTACACGCTCACCCCGAACCCCTTCTGATTCCCGGCCTGAATCGATGACATGAGAGGAGCGGATGCCGCGGGGAGCGGCATCCGCTCCTCTTCGTCTGTGGGGGGTGGGGAGTGATCTCCGGGTGCGTTCGAGTGACGTGAGCCTAGACGTGTGAAGCCCCGATGAAGGAGGCTGGGGATATGACCGATCGCGATCATTCCCGGGCTCGCCGCGTTGTCGCGGTGATCGGTCTCACGCTCGTGAAGGCGCTCGGCTACTTCCTGTCGGTTCTCAAGCCATCGGAGCAGATGAACGCGCAGACGATGCTGCCGCCCGAGCCGTTCCCGGCTCGCAGAGACGACTACCGGCCCTGACCGCCTCGTCGGCGACGAGGCGAGCGGGCGAGGACCGTGTCTCGGGAGGCTTACCGCCGGCGCGACGTCTGACGACGAGCCAGCTGAGCTTCTCGCGCGAACACCGCCGAGTACGTGACGCCGACCAACAGCATCACGGTCACGATGAGCAGAACGCCGTTGGCTCTGGCGATGGCGGAGCCCGCGATGATCCCGGCGACGAGGAGTACGCCGCCTGCGACCAGCCCGAAGCAGGCCAGGTACCGCGCGGCCGCCCCGACGCGGGCTCCCCTCGAGGTCATGCGGTCAGTCTCGCAGGCGCTCAGTGGGAGCGGAAGGCCGCCGCTCGGGGAGTCTCGCGCTCAGAGGTCGGCGGTGCGGGGGCCTCAGGGGTGACCTGCCTGCCGCTCTCGCTCGTGCGCTCGAAGGGCGCTGAGTACCGCCGCCCGGACGACCGCGTACAAGACCAGGAACGCGATCGCAATCGGCACGACGTACACGAGCAGGATCAGGGGGAGGCTGCTGAAGCTCATGATCGCGAGCTTAATTCTCCGCGCATCCGCCAAGTGGCCGTGCTGGCTGAATGTCGGAGGATCTCGTTACCGTCACCTCCGTGGCAGTAAGTGATGCGCTTGCCGGGCTGGATCCCGCACAGCTGGAGGCCGTCGAGCACGGCGATGGGCCGCTTGTGGTCGCGGCGGGGGCCGGCACGGGCAAGACACGCGTGCTCACCGCCCGGGTCGCGCGGCTGCTCGAGGCGGGGGTCGCACCTGAACGGATCCTGCTGCTGACGTTCACCCGGCGCGCGGCATCCGCGATGCTCTCTCGCGCTGCGGTGATGTGCGGCGACGCGCAGGCTGCGCAGCGCATCGCCGGCGGCACGTTTCATGCCGTGGCGCATCGCGTGGTCGCCGAGCACGCACAGCATCTGGGGCTGGAGGACGTGACGATCATCGATCCCGACGACGTCATCGACCTGATCGACCTGTTGCGCGCCGAGCACGGGCTCGACGGCACCGAGGTGCGACTGCCCACGACACGCGCCATCGCGGACATCGCCTCCCGTGCGATCAACACCGCGACCCCGGCGCGCGCCGTCATCGAAGAGCAGTTTCCCTGGGCACTCGAGCAGGCGGACGCGATCACCGGACTGTTGCGGCATTACCGCGACCGCAAGCGCGAGCGTGGCCTGCTCGACCTGGATGATCTGCTCATCGCCTGGCGGGCGCTGGTCGCTGATCCCGATGTCGGCGCGCGACTGCGGGCGCGCTGGGACTGGGTGCTGGTCGACGAGTACCAGGACGTCAACCAGCTTCAGGTCGACATCGTGCGTGGGCTCAGTCCCGACGGCCACGGGCTCACGGTCGTCGGCGACGACGCACAGGCGATCTACGCGTTCCGAGGGGCGAACGCCGGGCACCTGCTCGAGCTCATCGACGTATACCCCGACGCCACTCTGGTGCGCCTCGAACGCAACTTCCGCTCCACGCAGCAGATCCTCGACCTTGCGAACCAGGTGCGCCCGGGCGAACTGAGGCTGCGTCTGGTCGCCGACCGCCCGCAGCCGGGCGCCCGGCCGACCCTGATCACCTGCCGCAACGCCGACGACGAAGCCCGCACGATCGCGGACCGCATCCTCGCTGCGCACATCGATGGCACGCCCCTGCGTTCGCAGGCCGTGCTGATGCGCACCGGATCGCACAGCGCGCAGCTCGAGGTCGAGCTCAAGGTGCGGGGCATCCCGTTCCACAAGTTCGGCGGGATCGGCTACCTGGAGACGTCGCATGTGCGCGACCTGCTGGCGGCCTTCCGCGTGGTGCTCAATCCGGCAGATGAGGTGTCGTGGTACCGCCTGCTCACCCGGCACCGCGCGATCGGCAAAGCGAGCGCGCGCGGACTCGCCGGGATCCTCGCGGACGGAGGCGTCGACCGTATGGCCGACGCGGTGGCTACAGCTCCGGCGAAGGCGCGCACCGGGCTCGCGTCGACCCTGTCATTGCTCGGCGCCGTCGACTCCACGACCGCAGTACCGGACCTGGTCGAGGCATGCCGAGGCGCGGTGGACCCACTGCTGCGCGCGCACTACCCGGATTGGCACCGTCGGGTGACGGAAGTCGACGGCATCGCGCAGGCCGCCGCCGGGCAGAGCGATCTCCGCACGTTCGTGAGCGAGCAGGCGATCGACCCGGTGAACGTCGCGGGCGACTGGGCGAAGCAGCCCCATCTCGACGAGGATTGGCTGACCCTGTCCACGATCCATTCCGCCAAAGGCCTGGAATGGGACTCCGTTCACCTCCTTCGTGCGAACGACGGCGCGATGCCCTCGGACATGGCACTCACCTCCCGTATCGGGCTCGCCGAGGAGGAGCGCTTGTTCTACGTCGCGCTCACGCGCGCACGCGACGCCCTCGACGTGTACGTGCCCGCGCAGCTGCCCACGCATCCCACCGCGTTCCTGGCCAGGCACGTCGCCGCCAAGCCCAGCAGATTCCTGACCGACTCCGCACGCGCACTCATGGAGTCAGTCAGCACCGCCGCCGCCACTCCCGAGCCCACGATCAAGCGCGCCGCCCCGGCGCCGCGTGTACGCACCGACGCGTTCGACGAACTCTTCGCCTGACTCCCAGCGGCCGGTCTCGCCGCGAGCGTGCGGACCCGCGCACTGGACGCCAATGTTCACACCGTATACATTGTCCTCATGACTCAGGTGGTGCTGTACGCCTCGATGTCTCTCGACGGATACGCCACGGGCCCGAATGACGACCTGTCGGTGCTTCACGGGTGGGCGTTCGGAGACCCGACGATGGAGATGCATCCGGTGGTCGGCGGAGAGTTCTTCAACGCCGGCGCAGTGATCCTCGGTGCCCGCACGCTGCGAGCAGGCGACAGAGCGTGGGGCGACGAGGATATCTTCCCGATGCCAGTATTCGTCCCCACACACGAGGCGCGCGAGCCCGTGACCAGGAATGGAACGCTCTTCACGTTCGTCGATTCCGCGGAGGAGGCACTCGACTGCGCCGTGCGGGTAGCGGGTGACCGCGACGTCTACATCATGGGCAGCCCCAATGTGGCACAACAGCTTCTCTCCGCCAACCTGGTCGACGCGGTGGAGCTCGCGATCACGGGAGTCCTCCTCGGCTCGGGTGTCAAACTGTTCGATCGGCTTGCGCGTACACCCATGCGAATGCAGCCGACACGTGTGATCGAGTCCAAGGGAATCACCCACGTCAGGTACGACGTGCAGCACTGACGCACGCGCACACGCGGGCAGCCGTGCAACGACACGGGCCGTGGCCAGTCATGCTCGCTGAGGCGTCTCCGAGCATGTCGGAGATGGCCGGTAGTTTGTCCGTGTGAGTCTGAGCCGGAGTCTCCTGGCGGATGGTCCAGCGCGGGAGGTGGCGTCCGAGCTTGCGATGTTCGGGCGCTTCGTGGGCGACTGGCGTGTCCGCAACTCGTTGTACAGCGAAGCAGCCGGCACGTGGTCCGAGAGCGAGCTGCGGTGGACGTTCGACTGGATCATCGCCGGCCGGGGAATGCAGGACGTGCTCGTCGATGAGACAGGGACGGCCCTGGGTACCACCGTGCGCACGTGGGATGAGCGTGCCGGCTGGCGGGTGGTGTGGTTCTGCCCTCGCGCGGCGGAGCATGTCGTGCTGACCGCGGAAGGTCGGGATGACCAGATCGAGCTCACCGGCGTGCAGGCCGATGGCCGCCGTGTCAGATGGATGTTCAGTGCCATCACCGCAGACGCGTTCACCTGGGACGGCTGGTGTTCCAACGATCAGGGCGACACGTGGTGGCATGAACAGCACATGGAGGCACAACGCCTGATTGGCTGAACGATGGGGCTGGGCTCAACGGACTCGTGATCGCCACGGGCTCCATCCTGTTCATCGTCCTGATGATCGGCGAGCATGGCCGCATGGAAGTCATTCGCATTCTCGCCGATCTGCATGTCGCCGACATCCCTGCCGCACGGTCCTTCTACACGGAGTTTCTCGGGCTCAGCGAAGAGGACTTCAATCTGGGCTGGGTCGCGCGATTCTCCGCCTCCGAATCCAGTGCCTACGACCAGACCGTTCGTATCCAACTCGTCACACACGACGCGTCCGCTCCGCTCGATCCCGTCGCGTCGATCTTGACGCCGAACATCACCGCAGCCTATGAAGAGGCCCAGCAGCGTGGATACGAGATCGTCCATCCCCTGACTCACGAACCGTGGGGCGTGCATCGGTTCTTCGTCCGTGCTCCGGACGGCAACGTCTTCAACATCGTGCACCACGTCACGTAGGCATGCCGACGAGCGCCAGGCGGCAAGCTCTTGCTGAGGGACTCGCCGCGATGGATATCCGCCCGTGGGGGCATCTTCGGATCGCCGGTTTGGTGTGGGGTGCGTCGCAAAGTGGCTTAGCGATTGCCGCATCAATGCCCGATGGCACGCGCGGGGCTGGCGTTCTACATCCGCACGTTGATCACTGTCTTGCCTGGGCGACGTGTGGCGGGGTTGAGCGCCGCGATGGCGTCGTCGAGGGCGGCGATGGTGCCGATGTGCGGGCGGAGGCGGCCGTCGCGCGCGCGTTGGGCGACCTGGACCAGCTGCTCGGGGATGGATTCGACGACGAAGTCGACGGCGCGGCCGTCGATCGGCCGTGTCTGCACCGGGCCGACGACGGATACCAGCGTCCCGCCCGGGCGGATGATGCCGGCGGACTCTTTCTGGATGCTGCCACCGATGACGTCGAACACGAGATCGACGCCCCCGCCGATGTCGGCGAGGCTCTCGTTGTCGAGGTCGAGAAACTCGTTGGCGCCGTAGCCGAGCACGGCCTGCCGGTCCTTGGCCCGGCCCGTGCCGATGACGTAGGCGCCGAACTCGTGCGCCAGCTGTGTCACCAGCGATCCGACGGCCCCGGCGGCGCCATGGGCGAGCACCGTCTGACCCGACTGCAAGCGCCCGTGGTCGAAGAGGCCCTGCCAGGCGGTCAGTCCAGAGATCGGCAGGCTGGCGCCGATGGTGAATGAGACGTCTCCGCGCAACGGCGCCAGGTTGCGGGACTCCACGGCCACGGACTCGGCAAGCGTGCCATCACGATGCCAGTCCGTGATTCCGAACACCCGTTGTCCCATGGAGAGGCCGGTGGTGCCATAGCCGAGTGCGGTGACCACCCCGGCGAACTCATGACCGATGACGGGCCGGGTCCGCTCGTGACCCGACCGATCAGCCCAGGTCGATGGCCATTCCCACTCCGCAGGCACGAATCCGGAGGCGTGCACCTCGACGATCACGTCGTTGATCGCCGGTGTCGGCTCCGGCACGTCCATAAGCGTGATGCCGGCCGCGTCAGCGGAGCGGTCGGTCGCGACGACTGCTTTCATGGGGGCCTCCGAGTTGTCGCCCGATGCAGTGGACCCAACCGCCCACTGCCAAGAGTCAACCGCCTACGAGCGAGACCTGTTCCGCAAAGACCTCGAGAACGCGAACAGTCAATCACCTGCCGTTGTGGCGTCAGCGTGGCGTGATGGCGGGAAGTCGGTAGGTGCCTTCGGCGATCGCGGTGTCGCCCCCGTAGGCGCGGATGATGACGGTGAACGGGCCATCGGGTGCGGGCAGCCAGTTCGCGGTCTCGAGCGGATCGGTCGGCGGGCGGTGCTGAACGTAGAGGGTCAGCGATCCGTCGGCGCCGTAGTGGACGCCCGGCGTGCGGTCGCCGATCGAGTACCGGTCGATCTCGTTGGCGCTGAGCAGCCGCTGCGGCAGGGTGTAGAGGGTCGCGGACCAGAAGAACCGTACTTTGGGGAGCTGGTCGGCGGTGAACGTGATCGTGTAGTCGGTGGCGCCGGTGATGCGGTTGCCGGCGGAGTCGACGAGCCAGCCGCCGTACCAGGCGATCGCGGGGGGAAGCCCATAGAGCCCCTTCTTCGCACCGACGTTGCGGCTGTCGTACGCGCCCGCCATCTCACCCCGAGTGCCGAACATCCCCGTCGAACTGGAAGCCCGGGATGCGACGTCATCCAGGTGGGCGATGCCGTCGGCGAGCCCCTGGTCGAATGCCGCGCGGTCGTCGGCATCGAGATCGCTGGTGCGGAACGTGCCGCGACCATCAAGGCCGACCGAGGCGAGGCGATCCCTGATGTCACGGTCCTCCTCCAGCACCGGCGCGAACCGGAGGAGGTGGTCCAGGTAGTCATAGAAGCGGATGTCGGTGGCCGCGGCCTCGTCCCAGGTCGGCCACGACACCGGCTCGGCGGTGGGTGCGGGGACACCCAGGTACTCCGACAGCGGGGCTGCCGCATAGGACTGTTGGATGCGCCGCAGTTCATCGACGTCGCCATCGGTGAACGCGGTGCGCCCGAGGCAGCCGACGAAGTCCGTGGAGGCGGTGATCACCCCGTCGAATCCTTCTGGAGCGTCGCCCGTCCATGTCGGGCCGGCAAGGAGATAGCGGCCGGGACCGGCGCCGGTGGTGGCCGCGCTGACGTAGCCGGCGTACACCGTGTAGAGGTCGTGGAACGGGAGGATGTAGAACCGGTCGATCGCGGGCACGGTGATCACCCACGGCTCGGCCCGCAGATCGAACCAACCCCATGAGTACGGCGTGTCGTTGTTGGGCGTCACGATGTCGGTGTTCGCCGGAGTGAACGGCTCGGAATAGTGCCGATAGTGCCCGAACCCGCCGGTGAAACGCGGATCCTGGGTGTCGACGGCCTGCTCGTACAGCGTGCGGTAGTTCTCGATCATCGCGTACCCGAAGGTGTACGCATCGCGGGCGATGGACCGGAGAGCTTGCGCATCAGTCATGGCTCCGACGCTATCCGACCGCCCCCCAGCGTGTTGGTTCCCCCCGATCAGCGCGCCGCCTCCCGAACCCCCGGAGTATCACCGGGATAGAGTGCCGCTCAGGAGGATGCCCGTGATCGCTGCTGGTATGGCTGTCGGATATTGAGCGTCGCTGCCATCGCCGCCGTGACGGCGATCGTCGCCGGCGGCGTCACGGCAGGGCTGGTCGCGATCCTCCATGTCCTCGAGCCCGAGTATGACCCGTCCTGGCGGATGATCAGCGAGTACTCCGTCGGGCGATACGGGTGGGTCATGCGGCTTGCCTTCGTCACGATGGCCATCAGCCCGGCCGCGACGTTCGTCGCCTTGTGGCCGTTCGGCGGAGCGTGGACCATCGGCCTTGCGGCTGTCGCGCTGGGCGCCCTCGGTGCCGCCCTCATCGACGCGGATCCCATCATGACTCCGCGTGCTCAGGCAACGCGCGTAGGGAGGGCGCACACGGTGCTGGGCACGATGTTGCTCGCCGGCTTTCCCCCTGCAGCACTGGTGGCGGGGGTGGGCGTGGCGATCTCGCTCGGGTGGATGCTGGCGATCGCAGCCGTAGTTCCGTTCGCCGCCCTGGTGTGGTTCCTCGTCGCTGCTGCCCCCGCTCACGGGCAGGGCGGCTCGCCGGAGATCCGAATCGGATGGCCGGACAGGTTCTGCCTCCTCGCGTACCTGTCATGGGTGGTGCTCGCCGCCATCACCGTTCTGTCGGTCGTGTGAGGCCGCTGCCTCCAGCGGAGGCTCCTGAACGCAGGGGAGTGGAGCGGACGATGACGGATAGGGTGGCGAGGTGACAGCGCCTGCTCCGCCGAGCCCCGATCCCGTACCGCGGCCCGGTGCCATCTATTTCCTCGGGCGAGTGGTCCTGCGGCCGTTGTTCTGGCTGATGTACCGCCCGCGCATAGTGGGTCGGGGGAACGTGCCCGAGCATGGGCCGGTGCTGTTGGCGAGCAACCACCTTGCGTCGCTCGACACGGTCATCATCCCGACGTCCGCGGCGCGTCCGGTGCAGTTCCTCATCAAGTCGTCGTACTTCACAGGGGCCGGGTTCCTCGGTCGCGTCAAGCGCTGGTTCTTCCGATCGATCGGCGGTGTGCCGGTGTACCGCGCGACCGGTCGCGACGCCCGCGCCGCACTCGACGCGGGCGCCAGCATCCTGCGGGCTGGGAGCGTCTTCGCGGTGTTCCCCGAGGGAACGCGCTCACGCGACGGGAAGCTGCATGAGGGTCACGGTGGCGCGGCGTGGATGGCGCGCGACACGGGCGCCGCGGTCGTGCCCGTCGGGTTGATCGGGACAGGCACCGTCAAGCCGCTCAGCCATCTACTGCCGGGGAAGCCACGCCTCGAGGTGCACTTCGGCGAGCCGCTCGACCTCGCCGACCTTGAGGGCGTGCCCGATGGCAAGGCTCGTCGGGAGATCACCGAGCGCATGATGTCCGCCATCGCACGTCTGAGCGGACAGGAACGCTCCGGCAGTGTGAACGCCACGTCGCGCGACTGAGCCGCTCCCAAACGAGGGCACCCGGCACGCGCCGATCGAGCCGCCCACACTCCGACGCACGCCGGCCGCTCCGTGCGACCACCCCCGGATGGCGCTCAACGAGCGCTGTCGTGCAGGCGCACCTGGATCCGTGTGATGTTGCTCCCCAGGTCTCCCGAGGCGAGGAGCCCGGGGCCGAGCGGACCGGCCGAGTCTTCGCCCAGGCGGGGGAGTCGGCGGAGCGCGCGGGCCACATCGGTGCTCATGTGCCCGAGTTGCCAATCGAGCTCGGCGGTGACGGCATCGACATCACCCGCCGCCAACCCGGCGGCCCGCGCGGCGTACGCCGCAGCACCCAGTGCGTGCGCGCCCATGTGCGCAACCCCGGCGGCCTGAGCTGCAGCCCGCGCAGCCGCGACAGCGGCCGGTGAGGTCGCTGAGTGGGTCGCGCGACCCGCGACGAAACGCCGCTTGATCTCACCCGCCGCGCTCAGATCGCCGCGAGAGAAGGCCCTCGCACGCGCGATCGCATCGCGCGGCCGTCCATCATCGGGCACCTCCGACTCGAACAGCGCCAGCACCCGGTCGGCGCAGTCGGCCGCCCACGCCGCGACCAACCGTCGGTCGGACTCGCTGAGCGACTGCGGTGACGGCATCCCCGCACTCTCGCACACACCGCCACGGGCCCTCAACGATCCCGCGCGCGCCAGTGCGCCGGGGCGCCCCGGCTACAGCACGGGCACGCGGTTCTCGTGCTCGTCGATCACCCACACCTGCGACGCGGTCGCCAGGTACAGCCGGTGGGGAGCGTCTGCCGAGACCTTGGAGATGTCCCACGTCGGGAGCCCGGATGCCTCGCATTTCGCGTTGAACACCGCAAGCGCGGCCGCGAGCGCGTCGTCCGTCACCTGCGCTGCGGCCGCCTCGACGTACACCGCGTTCGCCGAACCCACCTCGACCGTCGAGTCGAAGACCACGAGCGCGATCTCGGCGCGCTGTGCGACGTTCTGCGAGTGCCGACGCGTCGTTCGGGACACCCAGACGTACTCACGCAGGGCGCGCTCGGCGAACCAGACCGGTGTCGCCCAGGGGCGCCCATCCGCGTCGGCAGTGGCGAGCGTCGCGTAGGAGTTCTCGTCGATGATGCGGCGCGCGACACCTGCCGGCCACTCGTCGGTCATGGAAGCCATCCTCATGACTACCAGACAGATGGCCGCCCTGAGAAGGACAAGAGGGCCGGTGAAGGCACAGTGGGCCTAGCCGCAGTTCGGTCGGCAGCCGCGCTGGGTGACCGCGTCGACCAGCACCGTGCCGATATCGGTCGGTTGCAGCGCCTGGTAGGCCGCACCGTCGGTGGCGGCGGCGATCTGCTCGAGCGCCGCCTGGTCGGTGTCGGGCCCGTAGCCGATCGCGATCACGGCGACGGGCTTCGCCGGATCCCGCAGGGCCTCGAGCTGTGCGAGCAGTCCCGGCAGATCGAGGCCGTCGTCGTCCTCGTTGTACCCGTCGGTGTTGAGCAGCACCAGGTTGATCTGCCCGGGGACATACGTCTCACGCATGTACTGGACGGCCGCGAGGACGCTGTCGTAAAGGCCGGTTCCGCCGCCGACGAGGCTGTCGAGGTTGTTCGCCGTGTCGATCGTGAGCTGCTTGTGCGCGGGATCGCCGAGCGGCCCGAAGGGGACGATCTCCTGCCAGTCCTGTCCGCCGATCCGCCGGCTCGAGAACACCCACGTGGCCAGCGACGAGTCCGCTGAGAGCGAGTTGACGGCGCGGACGGCGGCCTGCTCGAACAGGTCGATGCGTCGCATGTCGGCGGTCGCCGGCTGCAGCATCGAACCCGAGACGTCGTTGAGCGACAGCATCCGTGACGGCGCCGTGAGCACCTGCCACGTACGCAGCACCTCGGCCTGGTTCACACTGTCGGCGGGATCGGATGCCGCCCCGACGTCCTGCGCATCCTCGCCGGCCGCGTCGGTCGCGGTGCCCGCCGCGTCACGGAGGCCGTATTCGGCGAGCCGGTCGCCGGCGTCCGCGACAGCGGCGGCGAGAGCATCCACGGACATGAGCGTGTCGCCCGACGCGTCGCCGAGCGTGACAAGAGGGATGCTCACCGCGGGCTTCACATCGGCGGGGTAGACGGGCACGAGGGGCGTCGTCGCTTCGTCGGCGTACTGCAGCACCGCCTGCTCGGTGGTCACGGCGATCGTCGGCGACGTCGCGGCGGCCACTGCTCCGAGTGCGTCGGCGGCGGTGGGCACGACGCCGGTGTCGAGCGCGAGCGAGAGCGCGGTGAAGGTGCGCGCGTCGCCGCCGACAGCGGTCTGCAGCGCGAGCAGCGCTGCGGAGCTCGCGGCGACCGCCGACGGGTCGGGCAGCACAGCGGCGACGGAGCGCCCCGCCAGGCTCGAGAAGCCGGCGCTCTCTCCCTCGAGGGCCGTCGCGGTGGGCTCGGTCGCTGCGAACACGACGGGCGTGCTGGCGATGGTGTCACCGACGACCAGGTCCGCAGCATCCACCCCGGTGAGCTCCGCCTGACCGGTGACGCGTGCGGGCCACATCGCGGAATCCGGCACCCAGACGTCGAAGTCCGGCGCCGAGCCGGCGGCCAGCGCCGCGGCCGTGACCGAGCTGTCCTCCGCACGGATCGCCACGTCCGCGCAGTCGGCACCGGATGCCGTCAGGTCGGCGACGATGGCCTCGAGCGCTTCCGACACCGCCGGGTCCGCGGTGATGCGAAGTCCTGACACCGGGCACTCCGCCGCGGCCGCCGGCTGCTGCTCGGGTTCGTCAGCAGCTCCCCGCGCGAAGAAGACGCCGAGCGCGACGACGAGTGCGACGACGAGGACGATGACGACGCCCAGGAGCATCAGCGAGCGCCTCCGCTGCTGTGCCGCGCGCGCGGCCGCCCGGGTCGGGGCGTTGCTGCTCGCGGGCGTGTTCGGCTGCACTCGGACCACATGCACTCCGATGGACGGCGGGCGGGGGCCCGCTGGCGGGATACGACGTCGTATCTGGGGGGAATACGGCATCGTACGTGGGGGGATACTCCAGTGGAGTATAGGTGGGGACCGTCCGACCGCGCGAGTCGCGGTCGAGCGTGCGGGGTGGTCGCGCCGACGGGTCCCTACAACTGCCGACCAGCGTCCAGATGGCGCCCCAGCGCGTCGAGGAGGCCCCGCGTGCCCTCTTCGCGGTTCGGCCCGTCCGCCCAGAACCGATCGAAGAAGACGCCGTGCTCGGCGTGCGTGAGCCGCGTGCCGTCCGGCATCTGCTCGAATTCGTACGCCGCGACCGAGGTCGACATGTGGGTGCCGTCGAGCCACATGTCGTAGGTCGTGACGATGCGGACGCGTTCGACGATGTCGGTGTACACGGCCTCATACCGGGTCAGCGGTCCGTCGTGGAACTTCGCTTCGTCGATGTCGCGCCCGCCGACGCGGAAGTCGAACGCCCACTCGCGCGGCTCGAACGCTTCATCGCCGCCGAACCAGTTCCGCTTCTGGTCCTCCTCGGCGAACGCGCGCCAGACATCCTCGACGGGTACGGGGTAGTCGCGCGTCAGCGTGAACCCGGCGTGGGCCAGTCGATGCTCGATCGTCATCGCCGCCCCTATCGGGTGAAGGTGACGTGGATGGTGCCGCTCTCGGCGACCTCTGTCTTCACCTCGTGGGTGTGCTCGAGGCCCCGCAGGTCGTCCCACACCCGGTTGCCCCGGGCGAGCACGATGGGGGCGATCGCGACGTGCAGGTCGTCCACGAGGCCGGCGCGCAGGAACTCCTGCGCGGTCCGGACGCCGCCGCCGACGCGGATGTCGAGTCCGCCCGCCGCCGCGGTGGCCTCCGCCAGCACGTCCTCGATCGCGCCGGTGCGGAAGTGGAAGGTCGTGCCACCGGCCATCGGGATCGACGGCCGCGGCGCGGAGTGGGTCAGCACGTAGACGGGGCCGCCGAACGGCGGCTCGTCGCCCCACCACCCCTTCCAGTCAGGGTCGTCAGGATTCGCGTGCAGGCCGAACATGGCTGCGCCCATGATCTCGGCACCCACTCCGGTGAAGAATGCGGCGGCATAGGACTCGTCGACGCCGGTCGTTCCGGCGCCGCTCGTGTCGCCGAAGACCTTCTGGCGGAACGTGCGGGTGGCGGCGTACGCCGCGGTGAGGGGGCCCCAATCCTCGCCCATCGGGTTGTCTGCCGCCGGATCGGGGGCGGCGGTGTATCCGTCGAGCGATGAGAACAGGTCGATGCGGACGCGGGTCATTGCGAGATCTCCTCGGTGATGGTGCGGGTCAGATGGATGCCGAGCCGGTCGGCCTGACGTTCGGCGGACGTGCGCTGTTCGCCGAGCCAGAGATGAAGGACGTCGAGTGCCCCCGGTCGCAGGCTGACCGTTCTCACACGGCCCTGCTTGTGGGAGGTGACCACCGTCGCCTCCTCGAGGATCCGCAGATGCTGCAGCAGTGACGGCAGCGTCATCGAGAACAGGGCCAGGAGGTCCGACACCACCGCCGGGGATTTCGCGAGTCGTTCGACGACCATCCGCCGAGTCGGATCCGCGAGGGCACGAAGCACCGCGTCCAGCTCGGAGGAATAGTTAGGCACATGCCTAACTATTGCTCATGGGATGCGGTGTGTCAACGAGATCTTGCCGAGAGCCCGAGGTCGTCGCAGACTGTCAGCACCGACGCAAGGAGCCCGTCATGGCCGATGAGGACGTCAGGGCCGAGGTGGGCGCCGTGACTTCGCACGTCATCAGACCGCTCACTCCGGAGACCTTCCCGGCGTGGCTGGCGCTGGCCGAGAAGCACAACGGGGTGTGGGGCGGGTGCTACTGCCACTACTTCCACGGCGACACGGAGCACACCGTCAAGAGCGACTACCACGGGCCGACGTTCAAGCAGCGTCTCGTGGCGGAGGGGGTCGCGCACGCAGCCCTCGTCTTCGACGGCGACGATGCGATCGCATGGTGCGAGTACGGCAGTCCGCTCGAACTGCCGAACATCTACCACCGCAAGCAGTACGACGCCGGCGAGACGAACCCGGCACCCTGGCGCATCACGTGCTTCTTCGTCGATCGCGACCACCGGCGTTCGGGAGTTGCGAGGGAGGCGCTGGATGGTGCGCTCGAGCTCATCGCGCAGGCGGGCGGAGGCGAGGTCGTCTCGTTCCCCAACGAGCTGGCCCCCGGCACGCGCACGTCATCCTCCTTCCTCCACAACGGCACGAGGGCGATGTTCGAGAAGGCGGGATTCACGTTCGAGCGTCACATCGGCAAGAGCAAGACAGTCATGCGGAAGACGATTCCGGCCCGCGGCTGACACCCGGCCCGAGGGCGACTGTGCGCCCCACCGCGGGCCTCAGCCGGACGCGCCGTCGTCCTCGCCCGTGCCGTCGACCCCCGACGCTTCGGTGGCCGCTGCGTCGGCGCGCAAGCGAAGGAACCGCTGCTCGCGCGGATTGGGCGCAAGGTCCGCCGCGCGCTGCAGCTCGACGGCGGCGGCCCAGGCATCCCCGATGTCCAGGAGGAGCTCGGCACGTACGGCAGCGAGCAGATGGTGCTCTGCCAGTTCGGGCGCCCCGGAGAGGCCGTCGAGCAGCCGTAGGCCTTCCGCCGCGTCTCCGGCGCGTGCGACGGCGACCGCGCGGTTCATCGTGACGACCGGTGAGGGCGCCACGAGTGCCAGCAGACCGTACAGCTCGGCGATCGTCGCCCACTCCGTGTCGGATGCCGTCCGGGCGCGGGCGTGTGCGGCGGCGATCGCGGCCTGGATCGCGTAAGGGCCGGGGGTTGCGCTCAGTTCCCGGGCGCGCAGCAACGAACGGAAGCCACGCGCGATGAGCAGCCGGTCCCAGCGGCCGCGATCCTGGTCGGCGAGCCGTACCGGCGCACCGTCGGCATCAGCGCGGGCCGGAAGGCGCGACGCCTGCAGCTCGAGGAGCGCTGTCAGGGCATGGGTCTCGGCGTCGTCCGGCACCAGTTCCGCCAGCGTGCGGGCGAGCCGGAGCGCCTCGAGGCAGAGATCCGGGCGCACCCAGTCGTCGCCGATCGTGGCGGCGTGCCCCTCGGTGAAGATCAGGTAGATCACCTCGTGGACGGCGCCCAGCCGGGCACGTCTCTCGGACTCGACGGGGACCGTCGCGTCGAAACCCTCCTCAGCCAGCCGTCGTCGACCGCGCACGATGCGCTGACCGATCGTCTTCTCGGGCACGAGGTACGCGCGGGCGATCTCGCGCGTGGTCAAGCCGCCGAGCAGCCTGAGTGTGAGCGCAACCTGGGACTCACGCGTCAAGGCGGGGTGGCACGTGGCGAAGAGCAGACGGAGCACGTCGTCGGCGATGCCCTCGTGCTCGACGATGAGATCGAAATCGTGACCACCGTCGTCGATATCGAGCCGCGTCCGCTGTCGCTGGTCGTCCGCGACGGCTCCGAGTTTGCCGCCCAGATTCGACGCCCGGCGGATGCGGTCGATCGCGCGGTGCTTGGCCTCCAGCGTCAGCCACGCGGCCGGGTTCGCCGGCACGCCGGTCATCGGCCACTTCTCGATCGCCGCGACGATCGCGTCCTGCAGGCTGTCCTCGGCCAGGCCGACGTCGTGCACGGTGCGCGCGAGGCCGGCGATGATCCGGCCGCCCTCGAGGCGATAGACCGCATCGACCGTGCTGCGGGCATCGCGGGTCGAGGTCACTCCGGCGGCCCGAACACCGGTCGCACGTCGCCCTCGCCATCGCCCACGACCGACCAGAAGCGACGCGCCATCACCAGCGCCTCCTCCTCGGAGCGCACCTCGATGAGTGCGAAGCTCACGACGGTCTCCTTCGCCTCGGCATAGGGACCGTCCGTGATCGAGAGCTCGCCTCCCCGCGACGAGATATGTAGGCCCTGGCCGAGTCCGCCGGTCGCCAGCAGCACGCCCGTGCTCGCCATCTCGTGGATGAGCTCGCCCATCTCGGCGAAGAGCGCCTCATCGGGTGCCGGACCGCCGCCGTTCGTCGTCATGAGATAGCGCATGGGCAACAGCATCCCACCGCCGATGAATATTCGACCATGCCCCGTGTCGAAATCGGGTCGCCCCGATCGGTGCATATGTAGGAGGGCGGTCGAAGGGATCGTCCGCAGCAGATGGGACAAGAAAATGCGCAAGATCATCGTCGGAGAATTCATCTCGCTCGACGGCGTCGTGGAGGCTCCCGAGCAGTGGCACATGACGTACGCCAGCCCGGAGATGTTCAATGTCATGTGGGATCTGAGTGACGCGTGCGACACGACGCTGCTCGGCCGCGTCACCTATGAAGGATTCGCGGCGGCTTTCGCCGACGCACCTGCCGACAACCCCGTGGCGGCGAAGATGAACAAGAACGCACGGGTCGTCGTGAGCCGCACGCTCCGCGACCTCGACTGGGGGAACTCGACGGTCCTCGAGGGCGAGCTCGAGCCGGGCGTCACGGCGCTCAAGGCCACAACCGGCGGCGACATCCTGACGACCGGCAGCACCACTCTCGTGCAGTCGCTCCTGCGCGCGGGCCTCGTCGACGAGCTGCATCTGCTGATCCACCCGGTGGTCGTCGGCGAGGGGCGGCGCCTGTTCGAAGAGGACGTTCCGCTCAGCTTCACGCTGGACGAATCGGCCGCACTCCCGAACGGCGTCGTCCACGCGGTGTACCGGCCGGTGTCGGCCAACTGAACGGGTGGGCGACGGCTGGAGCGGGAGAACTGAGATGAGCGGATGCCGCGGGCCGCGGCATCCGCTCTCTTTCTCCGTCGTCGGCGGGGTGGCCCGTTCTCATGGCCGACCGGGAGTCAGCGCACGGCCAGGAAGCCGAGCACGGCGCTCGCCGAGATGCTCCGCGATGTCGGCGCTCCGCGCCATGATGGGCGAGTGGACGCTTCGTCTCGTGGCTCGCTCAGCGCACCTGTGACGGCTGTGCGCGCCGAGCGGCTCCGGTCGCACCGGTTGAGCGCCCCGGCGCGCACGATCGCCGATGCCGCGCGGCACATGCTCGCGACGCAGGCGCAGGAGTTCTGGGGCGGCCGCTGGGCGGTCGCCGCTCGCGCGCGCGGCGCGATGACGGTGAGCGATGTGGATGCGGCGTTCGACCGCGGTCAGATCGTCCGGTCGTGGACGATGCGCGGCACCATCCACCTCATCCCTGCGGAAGACCTGGCCTGGGTGCTGTCGATCACGGCGGAGCGGCAGCGACGTCAGGCGGCGGCGGTGCACCGCGGTGAGGGCATCGACGGGCCGGAGCTCGAACGGGCCGAGACCGCGGTGCGCGCCGCGCTCGGCGGCGGCAATCGGCTCACTCGCAAAGAGCTCTTCGAGGTGCTCGAGCTCGCCGGTGTGTCCACCGCGAAGCAGCGCGGCTACCACCTGCTGGTCGCGCTGTCGCTGCGCGCCGTCGTGTGCCAGGGTCCGGTCGTGCCGCGGGTCGGAGGACCGACGCGCGAGCAGTACATCGTGCTGGCTGACGAGTGGATCCGCGAGTCCGTCGCCCCGGCAGACCCGCTCGCGGAGTTCTTCGCGCGCTTCATCCAGTCCCACGGTCCCGCGGGGGCGCGGGACTTCTCCTGGTGGACGGGGCTGCCGCTGGGGGTGGCGCGCGCGGCGGCGGAGGCGGCATCCGCTCGACTGGTTCTTGTCGGCGACGAACCCGAGCCCCAGTACGTCCTGGCCGGCGCCCGGCCGCGGCGGGATGCCGCCGCCTCCGAAGTCATCGCGCTGCCGCCCTTCGAGGAGTACTACCTCTCATACATCGACCGCACCGTGCCGTGCGCCCCGGAGTTCCTCACGGCGGTCGGCCCGAGCGTGAACGGCATCGTGCGCCCGATCCTGGTCGCCCGCGGCGAGATCGTCGGCGTCTGGACGCACTCCGTCGCAGTGGGGCGCCACGCCGACGATCCGATCCCCGAGCTGTTCGTACCGGATGCCGCGACGGATGCCGAGATCTCCGCCGCCCTCACTCGCTACCGCTCCTTCATCACCGGCTGACCGGCGCTGACCGCGGCGTCCTGCGCGGCGGAGAAATGTGCGGAACTGTGCGTTTGTTCCCTCTTTCATTGCGCCGCCGCGCCGTCTCTTCTTCACTTGTCGCAGCATCCACGCGTTCAACGGAGAGGCGTTCTCATGGAGCAGCCACACATCACCCGAACCGCCGCCCTGCTGGTCGGCGGGGTCATCGCACTCGCCGCCGTGCTGAGCGGCGCACCGGCCTCGGCGTCGACCTCCACGCGGGCGTCGCTGTCGTCACCGGCCGCGGTCTCGGCGCCGGCACCTCGACCGCCCCAGATCGATGATCTCGGGCCGGCCGTGGTCCAGTTCTCGCTGATGAGCTCCGTGACCGTCGGCGACACCGTGTACGTCGGATCCCGCAACGTCTCGCCGGCGCGCATCGTCGCACTCGACATCCCGACCGGCGAGGTCACCGCGGTCACCTACCTGGGCACGGGCCACTCGTTGCAGGCGATGGCCGTCGATCCCGCCGGGCGGTACCTGTATGCGGGCGTGCTGCAGGACGCCGCCGGAACGCAGCCCAACCTCTATCGGTGGGACCTCGCGACACCTGACGAGCCCGCCGTCCCGATCGGTCGCATCGGAGACCGCAATGTGCGCGCCATCACGGTCGCTCCCGACGGTCACGTGTTCGCGGTCGGAGACGGGGGAGCCACGCCGCCGCCGCTGTGGGAGTTCGATCCCGGGACGGGTCAGGTGACCAACCTCGGCGCTCCGGATCCGGCCGCGACCGGCGCTCGCGCAGTGGCGGCCACCACCACGACGGTGTTCTTCGGCGGAGGGACGCTCTTCGGGGGCGGCGCCGCCCGCGCCGGGCTCTACGCCTACGATCGGGCGACCGGCATCTCGCGCAACGTCACTCCCACCGAGATGCAGAGCGATCCGAGCATCCGCGAACTGGCGGTCTTCGGCGACATGCTGCTCGTGGGATCGGCCGCGTCCACCGCGCAGTCCAAGGTCGCCGCGATGGACCTCGCGGATCTCGGCAGCTACTCGGTGGCCACGTCGATCGGCAAGACGGCCAAGAAGTTCGCGATGATCGGCGACACCGTCTACTTCGCCAACGAGGGCGGTGTGCTCTCGTACTCGCCCGCGTCGGGCACGATCGAAGAGGTCTCGTTCGACGGACCGTTCCTGGGCGAGATCTGGGGGATCGGCGTGAGAGTCGACAAGCTGGTCGTCACATCGGCGTTCGGATTCGTCGCCGAGATCGACCCCGCGGCGCGGACATCCGTCGTCACCGACCTCGTCACGGCGGGTGCCCCGGCATCGCCACAGGCGGCCATGGGGTTGGCGGCCGGCAGCGGATCGGTCTATGTCGGCGGCACCGGCGCCGTCGCCAAGCATGATGTCTCCGACGGATCCGTCGAGTATCTGCGTGCCCCGGGAGAGGCCAAGGACGCCATCGTCGTCGACGGCGTGCTCCTGACCGGCCAGTACAGCTCGCAGGGCATCTGGAGGTACGACCCGAGCGACGGCCGCCCGCTCAGCCAGGTGGCCGCGTTCCCCGGTGAGCAGAACCGGCCCCAGGACGTTCAGTGGGACGACGTGAACCGGCTCGCACTCGTCGGGGTGCAGTCAGACACCGTCGGAGGCGGCTCGCTGTGGACGTACGACCCGGCCACCGGCCGGTCGCGCATGTTCGCCAACCCGATCGACGCCCAGCAGTATGTCCGCGCCGTCGCCACCCACGACGGCGTGGCCTATCTCGGCGGCGGCCTGCAGAACGCCGACGGTCCGGGCACCGTCGTCGCCTTCGACCCGGTGAACGGCACGGAGCTCTGGCGGATCGCGCCGATGCCCGGAGCAGGCATCTCCGCACTCGCGGTGCAGGGAGAGCACCTGTATGGACTGACGCGCAAGGGCGGATTCTTCGTCGTCGACCTGGCGCAGCGCACCGTCGTGCACACGGCGGACGTCAGCTCGGTGAGCACCGGGTTCGCCGCCCTCGTGACCAACCGCGGCGTGGTCTACGGCGTGTCCGACAGCGACGTGTTCCGGTTCCACCCGACGACGTTCCAGGTCACCGAGGTGGTTCCCGACATCGACGGCGCCTGGTACAGCGGTGCCCACATCACCAACGACGAGCTCGGCAATCTCTACACCCTGCAGGGACGCAATCTGGTGCGGATCGACGATCAGCCGATCCCGGTGAGCATCGTGTCCGAGGCTCGGTGCCTCGGATCGAAGGCGCAGCTCATGGTGAAGGCGATGAACGACGGGGACGAGCCGATCTCCCTCACGATCACGACCCCGTACGGCGAGAAGGCGTTCGCGTCGGTGGCTCCCGGAGAGAAGGCCACCGCGACGTTCAACATCCGGACGGCGAGCGTGCCGTCGGGCGCGGTGACCGTGCAGGCCACCCGAGCCTCGGACGGGATGCAGACGTCCAATCCGGCGGTCTTCGACGCGGTCACGTGCCGCTGACCCCGAACCTGACCCTGTTCGAGCAGTTCCGGTACGAGAGCACGACAGCGCCGCGTCGCGGCGGCGCCCGACGGAGAGAGCACATCATGACGAACGGACTCACTCGACGGCAGATGCTCGTCGGCACTGCCTGCACGGTCGCCTTCGCAGTGACGATGCGACCCGGCGACGCGGCATGGGGGCAGCTCGACACCGGGCTCGGTCCTGGGGAGGTGCGCATCCGCGACCTCGGGCCGGGCGTGGTGCAGTTCCCCCTGATGAGCAGTCTCGTCGTGGGCAACACGCTCTACATCGGGTCGCGCAACCTCCAGCCCGCGCGCGTGATCGGATTCGATCTGACCACGCGCCGCGTGACCAGCCGCACCGACCTGAGCTCGGGGTACGCCGTGCAGGCCATGGCCGTCTCACCCGACGGGGCGGCGCTGTACATCGGCACACTCCGCAAGGACGACGACACCGGTGCGAGCGTGCACCGGTGGGACCTGACCACCCTCTCGGCGCCCGCCACACCGCTGGCGTCGACCGGTGATCGCGATGTGCGCGCCCTCGCCGTCGCGCCGGACGGCAGGATCTACGTCGCCGGTGGCGGCGAGCCCCCGAAGCCGCCATCGCTCTGGGAGGTCGACCCCGTGACCGGGGCGGTCGCGAACTGGGGCACGCCGGACGCGGGGGCGACCATATCGCAGGCCGTCGCAGCGACCGCGTCGACCGTCTACTTCGGAACCGGGTCCACGCTCGCGGGTGGCGCCGGCAGCACCGGCAAGCTCTTCGCCTTCGACCGCGGCACGCGGGCATTCGAGAGCATCCTGCCGAGCGAGGTGGCGGCCGCGGTGTCCGTCACATCGCTCTCGGTGCTCGACGATCTGCTCGGCGTGGGACTGAAGGGCCCGGGGAAGTCGCTGCTCATGGCGCTCGCCGCCCCGTCGACGTACGAGGTCATCCCGCAGACCGGCGTGCAGCTGCGCCGACGGGGCGACGACATCTACTACGTGAAGGCGCCGAGCGTCATGGCCTACTCCCGGGTCACCAAGAAGATCACCAACCTCCAGACCCGCGACCTCGCCATGCTCTGGGGCTTGGACATCGCCGGTGATCGCCTGGTCGGGGCATCCGAATACGGGTTCGTCGCTGAGATCGACCCTGCGACCCGCACCAGCACGGTCACCGAACTCCTGGATGTCGGGGCACCGGCCGACCCGCAGGCAGTGATGGGGATTGCCGCGGGTGCCGGGTCGGTGTACGTCGGCGGGACCGGCGCGATCAGCCGGCTCGATCTTGCGACCGGGACCGTCACGCGCATACGCATGGGGGGCGAGGCGAAGGACGGCGTCATCGTCGACGGAGTCCTCTACACCGGTCAGTACAACTCGCAGGGGATCTGGCGGTACGACCCGGGTTCGGGTCTGCCGCCCGCACAGGTCGTCGCACCTGCGGCAGGCCAGAACCGGCCACTGGACGTGTGCTGGGACCCGGTGAACGGGCTGGTGCTTCTCGGTGCGCAGAACGACACGGGCGGCGGTGGCTCGTTCACCACGTACAACCCCGCGAACGGAGCCCACACGACCGCGGTGAATCCCATCGACGCCCGGCAGATGGTGCGGGCGGTCGCGACAGCCCGGGGCATCGCCTTCCTCGGCGGCGACAGCCTCTACGCCGACGGACCGCGGAGCACCGTCGTGGCCTGGGATCCCGTCGCGGGCACGGAGCTGTGGCGCGTGGACCCGGGGCTGCCCACAGGTATCGCGGCCCTCGCGACCGACGGCCGTCACCTCTTCGCGCTTGGCAGGCGTGCAAGCGGACTGGTGGTCATCGACCTCGAGAGCAGGTCGGTCGTGCGTGTTGTGGACGTCAGCGGCGTCGCCACCGATTTCGGCGCCCTGAACTGCTTCCAGGGGACGGTCTACGGTGTGTCCGACTCGACGCTGTTCCGCGTCGACGCGACCAGCCATCGCCTGTCGACGGTCGTCGCCGACATCGACGGAGGCTGGTACAGCGGCCCGCACCTCGACATCGACGAGAACGGCGTCGTGTACACGATGCGGGGGCTGAACCTGGTCGCTGTCGAGGACGGCGCTCGCCGCGGACGACGCTCACCCCGGTGACGTCACGCCCGCGCGCCCGCGCCCGCACGAAGCGCGGACGCCAGGTCGCGGGCGGTGATCGCCGCGCCCACGACACCGGCGTCCTCGCCGCAGCGCGCGGAGAGGACGAACGGGCGTCGATGGAAGGAGAGCATCCGATCGAGTTCGGCCCGCAGCGGGCCGACGAGGGCTTCGCCGGCCTGGGCGAGACCTCCACCGACCACGACGGCGTGCGGGGCGAACGCCGCCACCAGCCGGGCGACGCCCTCCGCCAGCGCGGTCACAGCATCCGCCCAGACCGCGGCGGCGTGGCGGTCGCCACGCTGCGCCGCGTCGAACACCTCGCGTGCTCCACCGACCGCGACTCCGGAAGCGGCTGTGTAGCGCCGCGCGATCGCTGACGCCGAGGCGATGGTCTCGAGGCAGCCGACCGCCCCGCAGGGGCAGCGTTCGCCCTGAGGATCGGCGACCGCGTGCCCGATCTCGCCGGCGTACCCACCGCCGGAGTAGGGGGTTCCGTCGATGACGAGTGCACCGCAGATCCCCGTGCCGATCGCGACGACGAGCGCCGAAGGGTAGCCGTAGGCTGCGCCGATGCGGCTCTCGGCGAGCGCGGCCGCTCTCACGTCGTGCTGCACTGCCACCGGGAGGCCGAGCTCCTGTTCGAGCATCCGACGCAGGGGCACGTCCCGCCACCCGAGATTCGACGCATACCGGACCACCCCGCGGGACTCGTCGACGAGACCCGGCACGCAGACTCCGATGGATGTCGGCCGCAGTTCCCACTCGTCCCTCCTGCCGTGGGCTCGGGCGAGGTCGGCGATCGCAGCGACCACCGCATCCGGGCCCAACGGCGTCGGAGTGCGTCGCACGGCGTCGATGCGACCGTCCGCATCGACCGCCGCCGACTTGATCTGCGTGCCGCCGATGTCGAGTGCGAGCACGGCGTCGCCGCCACCGAGAAGCCGCGCGGGCGGCCGGAGGGTGCGCGACATGCGGAGTCCTTCGTTCGGGATGGTGCTGACCGGCGCCGCACGCGGCACCACGTGGTCAGGCTGTGATGGCGTAGCGCTCGGGCGCGAGCTCGTGAGCGAGCGGTCGGCCCGTGGTGAGGCGTCTCAGCTCTTCGAGGACCGAAGCGGCCAGCCGGCCGAGCTCCGTGCCCAGCGACCCCGCGATGTGGGGCGTGAGCAGCACGCGGTCCGACGTGTACAGCGGATGGCCGGGCGGAAGCACTTCGGGCACGGTGACGTCGAGCACGGCGTACAGCTCGCGATCCACGACCCGTGCCGTCAAGGCATCCTGATCGATGATCTCGCCGCGCGCCGTGTTGATGAGGGTCGCACCGTCGCGCAGCAGCGCGATGCGCCGTGCGTCGATCATGTTGTCCGTCTCGGGCAGCGAAGGGGCGTGCACCGAGACGACATCCGAGGTGGCGAGGAGCTCGTCCAGCTCGAGGGGCGTCACACCGAGGGCTGCGGCATCCGTCACCGACAGGAACGGGTCGTACGCGACCACCTCGAGGGAGTATGAGCGCAGCAGCTCGATGACGCGGCGGCCGATGGTCGAGGCCCCGACGATGCCGACACGCTTGCGGAAGTTGCCCATGTCGGGAAAGTCGGCGTCCGGCTGCACGTCGTCCTGCAGCTCGCGATAGCGGGCCGCGATCGGCAGCACGGCCTTGCCCGCCAGGACGATCATCGCGACCGTGTATTCCGCGACCGGGATCGCGTTGGCCACAGCCGCGGAACTGACACGGATGCCTCGTCCCAGCACGTCCTCGGTGAGGTAGGGCTTGACCGAGCCCGCCGAATGCAGGATGGCCTCGAGCTTCGGCGCAGCCTGCAAGGCGTCGGCATCGATCTCGGGCGCGCCCCAGCCGGTGACGAGCACCTCGACGTCTGCCAGCACGCCTCGCGCGGCATCCGATCGGAACTCGTGCAGGAACCCGGCGACGTCCGCGACCTCCGCGAACTCGGCCACGCGGGCCGGCGGGTACATGCGCGCCTGCACCGACTCGGCCATGGCGAAGGCGATCCGCTTGCGCCCGCTCACTTGACGCTTCCCGCCGACAGCCCCGACCGCCAGAATCGCTGCAGCATCACGAACGCGATGACCAGTGGCAGGATCGAGATGAACGACCCGGCGATCACCAGCGTCGAGAACTCGGGATTCTGCTGCACCTGGCTCTGCCAGAGGGCGATACCGACGCTCGAGGGGAAGAGGTCGCGGTTCTGCAGCATGATGAGCGGCAGCATGAAGTTGTTCCAGATGCCCACGAACTGGAAGAGGGCGATCGTCACGAATCCGGGCGTCAGCATCGGGAGCCCGATCCGCAGGAACGTGCGGACCGTGCCCGCGCCGTCGACGCGCGCCGCTTCGAGCGTCTCGTCCGGGATGTAGCCGGCGCTGAACACCCGGGCGAGGTAGACGCTGAACGGGTTGCAGAGCGTCGGGATCACCACGGCCCAGATCGTGTTGGTGAGGCCGATGGAGGCCGCGAGCAGGTACAGCGGGATCACCGTCGCGGTGTTGGGGATCAGCACGCCGACCAGCACCGCGCCGTACCACGTGCTCTTGCCGCGGAACTCGAACTTGTCGAACGCGTACCCCGCCATCAGAGCGATGAATCCGCCGACGACGGCGCCGATGCCGGCATACAGGATGCTGTTCAGGAGCCAGCGGACGAAGATGCCGCCGTCCTGCGTGAACAGCTGCTCCATGTTGGCCAGGAACGCACTGCCGAACACGAAGACGTCGCCCGAGTAGAGACCGGTGGCGTCCTTCGTCGCCGCGAACACGAGCCACAGCAGAGGCAGGATCATGTAGGCGCAGCCGACGAGCAGCAGCCCGTTCACGCCCGCGATCGCGGGGAGGCGGCGGAGGATCTTCTTGGGGGTCCGCGGCGGATGTGCCGGGGAGCGCGGAGGAGCGGATGCCGCGACCTGAGGCGTCGGCGGCGTGGCGAGGACGGCGCTCATCGCGTGCGCTCCTTCGAGGTGAATCGGGTGACCGCCCACGACAGCACGCCCGCGAGGAGCGCGAGGATGATCGACGCGGCCGCGGCCTGCGGGAGGTTGTTGCGGTTGAAAGCGGCGTCGTAGGCCCACATGTTGGGGACCCAGGTACTGGTGACGGCGGTCGTCGCGGACGAGAGGATCTTGGGCTCGGTGAACAGCTGCAGCGAGCCGATGACGGTGAACAGCAGCGCGACGCCCAGCGCCGGCCACACCAGCGGCGTCTTGATCGAGAAGGCGGTGCGGATCTCGCCGGCGCCGTCGACGCGGGCGGCCTCCAGGATCTCGCGGGGCACGGTCTGCAGGGCGGTGAACAGGATGATGACGTTGTAGCCCGCCCACTCCCACACGGCGATGTTCACCATCGACGGGAGGACCAGTTCCACCGAGAGGAAGTCGATCTCGATCCCGCCCGAGGCCAGTGCCTTGACGATCGGGCTCACCCCGGGCGTGTAGAGGTACGCCCAGATGAGCGCGGCGATCACTCCGGGGACCGCGTGGGGGAGGAAGAGCAGCAGCTGGAACGCCCGCCGCGCATACGTGACCGCCGCGTCGAGGAGCAGCGCGAGCACCAGTGCGGTGATCAGCAGCGTCGGAACGTACAGGACGCAGTAGATCGCGAGGCGTCCGAAGCCTTCGAGGAACGTGCGGTTGGACAGGACGTCGAGGTAGTTGCCGACCCCGACGAAGTCGACGGTCGCGTCGCCGAAGCCGAGGCCGCTGCGTTTCTCGGCGAACAGGCTCAGGCCGATCGCGTAGATGACCGGGGCGATCATCGTCAGCGCGAAGAGCGTGAAGAACGGGATCAGGAAGATCGCCGCGGATCGGCCACCCGTTCCCGGGATGCTCCGCCGGCGGGTCGCGGAGCGGCCGGAGCGAGTCTGGAGCGCCATGAGCGGAACCCTTCGAGAGGGGACCCTGGCCGGGCGGGCCCGCCCGCCCGGCCAGGGTCCTGCGGGATTACTCGGAGATCTCGAGGCCGAGCGCCTCGAGGCCGTCGACGGTCGCGGTCTGGGTCTGCTCGAGCGCTTCGCCGAGCGTCGGGCTGGTGGCCACGGCATCCTTCAGCGCGGTGCTGGTGATGTCGTAGCTCGGACCCCAAGCCCACGGGCCGAGGTTCTCGGACGCGTCGTCGAAGACCGCGTAGATGTCGTTCGCGTAGTAATCGACCGGAGCGACGGATGCCGCGGCGTCGTTCAGACCCGGAAACGCGAGGTAGGCGGTGCCCACGGCGCCACGCGCCTCGACGGCCTCCGGTGTCGTGGTCAGCCACTGCAGGAAGACCGCGGCGGCTGCGGCGTTGTCGGTGTTCTCGGTGATGGCGAAGCTCGTGCCGCCGCTCAGGGCACCGCTGGGCTTGCCGTCCCACGTCGGGGGCACCGCCGCGATCCACTTGCCGGCCTGGCCCGCGCCCTCGGTGCGGGTCTTCAGTCCGGAGGCGCTCCATGAACCGCCGACCCAGCCGTTGACGACGCCGCTCGCGAGGTCGGCCGTCCACTCGTCGCTGAAGCCGAGCTGCGGCTTCACGAGGTCCTCGTCGATCAGGCGCTGCCAGTAGTCGGCGACCTTCACGGACTGCTTCCCGTCGATGTCGACCTTCCACTGGTCGTCGTCGACGCTGAACCACTGGCTCCCGGCCTGCCACGACAGCGGTGCCAGTTGCGGTTCGTTGGTGAAGAAGCTCGTGAGGTACGCGGCGGGATTCGCGGCTTTCACCGCGCGCGCGGCATCTTCGAACTCGTCCCAGGTCGTCGGCACTTCGACACCGGCGGTCTCCAGGACGTCCTGGCGGTACCACATCACGAGCGGCGGTGCGTCGTAGGGGAGCGCGTAGGACGAGTCGGCGAAGCTGACCAGATCACGCACCTGCGGGTCGTAGGCCTCGAGCACGTCATCGGCGACCAGGTCGTCGACCGCGACGAGCTGATCCGACGCCACGAAGCCCGGGAGGCGGTCGTATTCGATGCCGGCGACGTCGGGGCCGGTGCCCGACTCGATCGCCGCGGAGAGCTTGGTGTACCCGCCGTTCGCGCCGTTGGGGATCTCCTCGAACGTCACGGTGATGTCGTCCTGGCCGGCGTTGAACGCGGCCGCGACGTCGGCCATACCGCTCAGCGAGGACCAGAAGGTGATGTCGCCGGTGACGGGGCCCGAAGGCGTGGATGCTGCGGGCTCGGACTCGGCGGACGAGCAGCCGGCGATGAGCACCCCTGTGCTCAGCAGCGCGACGGCGGTGAGTGTGGTTCGACGCAGGGACATGATCGGGTTCTCCTTCGAATCTTCAAACCGTGCGAGCCGATCCTCCTCTGCCGCGGCCTCGTGGCCTAGCCAAAAATGCTCAAACGCACAAAAGCGCACACGATGTCATGATCGGACGGTGGACTCCCGCACGACCAGGCTGGGCAGCAGGGTCATCCGCACAATCGTGTGAGGCGATCCCTCCGGCTGGCGGAGGCGATCGACGCACAGCCGCACCGCGGCGTGGCCGAGCTCGTGCTTCGGGGGCGCGACAGCGGTCAGCGGCACGGCGGCCAGCGCCGAGATCTCGTCGTCGTAGGCGACGACGGCGAAGTCGTCCGGGATCCGCAGCCCTCTCTCGATGACCAGGTCGGTGAGGGCCATCGAGTCCGCGTCGCCCAGGATCACGGCGGCCGTGACCCGCTGCTCCTGGCACTCGTCGAGCAGGGAGTTCAGCTCGGCGATCGTGACGTTCTCGCCGATGCGGGGTGTGGTCAGGTCCCGACGCAGCGCGTAGCCGTCGCCGTTCAGCCGGCGCATCGCCCGGTCGAACCCCTCCTGCAGGCTTGCAACCGTCGCCGCGGGCCTGGCGGCGAGCGCGATCCGGCGGTGCCCCTGCTCCATGAGGTGGCGCACGGCCATCTCGGCGCCGTAGACGTGGTCGGACCGGACCCATTCGAACCTGCCCGCGGAGCTCTCCTCGACGGAGCGCTCGACGAGCACGACCGGGATCCGCGCGGACTCCAGCAGCTCGCGCAAGGGTGACACCTCCTCGCGGATCGCATCGTGCGGCGTGATCATCAGCGCATCGACGCCGCCCGCGATCAGCCGCCGGGCCTGACGGAGCTCCTCCTCCGGCGAGTAGTTCGTCGCGCCCACCACCAGACGGCAGTTGAGCTCGCGCGCCGCCTGGCTCGCGCCCCGGATGACCTCGGGAAAGTAGTAGTTCGCCGTCGGCACGATCATCCCGATCGTGGCGACGGGACGCGAGACGACCGGTCCCCGATCCGCTCCTGCGCGCTCCTGCTGCGCCGCCACGGCAGGCGAGGTCGCCCCGCCGTGGACGCGGACGACGAGTCCTCGCGCCTCGAGCTCCAGCAGGTCCCGGCGGAGCGTCATCGCGGAGACGCCCAGCCGCTGAGCGAGCGCGGCGTTCCGGAGCGACCCTCGCAGCTCGAGTTCGCGCAGGATGGCGTCGTGTCGTGCGGCTGCGACCATGCTCAGCTTCGACCTCTCCGTCTTCGGTGCGAACGAACGAACGCACAAATGTGAACGTAGCAGAGCGCGGCCTGCGCACGAAGGGCACGCCGCGCACGCCCCGGGGCGCCGGGGCCGGCATCCTCGACGATCAGCGCGGCCGGGTCACGCGTGGCGGTCGAGGAAGTCGTAGACCTCGTTGTCGTCGACGCCGGGGAACGCGCCGCGGGGGAGCGGCGAGAACATCTGCATGTGCACGCGCGCGCTCGGCCAGGCCTTGCCCGACCAGCGCTCCGAGACGTCGGAGGCGACACGGCGGCAGCACGACTCGTCGGGGCAGGTGGAGGTGGCGCGCTTCTGCGTCTCGCGTCCGCGGAACCACCGTGCGTCGTCGAACGGCACGCCGACGGTGATCGAGAACTCGCCGGCCGACGTGGTGCCGGTCTGGGTCGAGCACCAGAACGTGCCGGCGGGGGGGTCGGTGTACTGGTAGTGCTCGGTGGTGCGGTTCTGCTCTGAAAAGGCGGCGCGTGCCGAGAACTTGCGGCACGCGATCTGCCCGTCGACGGCGCCGGTGACGTCCATCGGCAGCGGCAGGTCGTCGTTCTCGTAGACCCGTGTGATCGCGCCCGAGCCGTCGACCCGGAGGAAGTGCAGACGGATGCCGAGATGCTCGGTGGCCAGGTTGGTCAGGCGCATGCCCGCCGCCTCGTGCGTCACGCCGAACGCATCGCGGAAGTCCTCGACGGCGAGGTTGCGGTCCTTCTTCGCCTGCTGCAGGAACGCCACAGAGGCCGTCTCGGGCATGAGGCAGCACGCGGCGTAGTAGTTGATCTCGAGCCGCTGCTGCAGGAAGTCGGCGTAGTCGGTCGGCCGCTTGTGGCCGAGGAGGCGGTGGGCCATCGCCTGCAGCGCCATCGACCGCAGCCCATGACCGCCGGGAATGGATGCCGGAGGCAGATAGATCCGGCCGTGCTCGAGGTCGGTCACCGAACGGGTCGAGTGCGGCAGGTCGTTGACGTAGAGCAGCTCGAAGCCGAGCTTCTCGGCCATGATGCTCACGGTGCGGTGCGTGAGGGCGCCCGACACGTGTCCGGCCGACTTCAGCTGCTTCTCGGCGAGCTTCTCGATGTCGGGCAGGTAGTTGTCGCGCTCGCGCATCATGAGCCGCAGCTCGGTGTTGGCCCGTCGCGCCTCTTCCGGAGTGGCGATCGCCTCGCGCTCGCGGCGCTGCAGCTCACGGTGCAGGCCGAGGATGGACTCGATCGTGTCATCGCTCATGCCCTTCGACACCTTGATCGGCGGCACTCCCAGCTGACGGAACACCGAGCTGGTCTGCGCGCGCTCGAGTTCGATCTCGAGCGCCGCCCGGCGATTCGGCGGCTCGGTCGAGAGCAGGTCGCCGACGTCCACGCCGGTCGCGGTCGCGATCGCCTGCAGCAGGGACAGCTTCGGCTCGCGCTTGCCGTTCTCGATGAGGCTCAGCTGGCTGCCCGCGACGCCGACCACGGCTCCCAGCTCGTCCAGCGTGTAGCCGTGGGCGAGGCGCTGGTGACGGATGCGGTGGCCCAGGGTGGACAGTTCCAGGGAGGTCGGCGGCATTCCTTGATGCTAGCGAAAGAATCGCAACTTTTGACACGCGATTTCGCGGGAAGAGGCATCCATCTCGGTCGAAAGTAGAGGAAGAGCACGAATCTGCATCGTCTGAACCCTCTGACGGTCGAATCAACGAGGAGCGACACCATGGCCCTTGCCGACATCTTCACCCGGACCGAAGGCTCCGCCCCCGCGCGTCCCGCTGCCGCATCGACGGGCGCGCGGACGTATGGCGAACTGCCGACCGTCCAGGGTGAGGGCATGGTCGCCCTGCGCGCCTGGGTCGACGAGATCGCCGCGCTGACCCGTCCCGCGCGCGTGCACTGGGTCGATGGCTCCCGCGCCGAGAACGACGTGCTGCTGCGCGAGATGGTCGACGAGGGCAAGCTCATCAAGCTCAACCCCGAGTGGCGCCCGGGCTCGTACCTCGCCCGCTCGCACCCGAGCGACGTGGCGCGCACCGAGGCGCGCACGTTCATCGCCTCGGAGCGCGAGGAGGACGCGGGTCCGACGAACAACTGGGCCGCGCCCGACGAGATCCGCGCCACCATCACGCCGCTGTTCGAGGGATCGATGGCCGGGCGCACGATGTACGTGGTGCCGTTCTCGATGGGCCCTGTCGGCGGTCCGCTGTCGCACATCGGCGTGCAGGTCACCGACAGCGCCTACGCCGTCACCTCGATCGGCATCATGACGCGCGTCGGCACCGAGGTGCTGCGAGAGATCGCGGGCGGGGCGCCGTGGGTCAAGACCGTGCACTCCGTCGGCGCACCGCTGCAGCCGGGCGAGCAGGACGTCGCATGGCCCTGCAACGACGAGAAGTACATCGTGCACTTCCCCGACACCCTCGAGGTGTGGTCGTACGGGTCGGGCTACGGCGGCAACGCGATCCTCGCGAAGAAGTGCTTCGCCCTGCGCATCGCCTCGGTGATCGGCCGCAACGAAGGCTGGCTCGCCGAGCACATGCTGCTCATCCGCGTCATCGACCCGGCCGGACGGGCGTACCACCTGGCCGCCGCCTTCCCGTCGGCCTGCGGCAAGACGAACCTCGCGATGCTCCGGCCGACGATCCCGGGCTGGCGCGTCGAGACCCTCGGCGACGACATCGCGTGGCTGCGACCGGGTGAGGACGGACGCCTCTGGGCGATCAACCCCGAAGCCGGGTTCTTCGGCGTCGCGCCCGGCACCGGTGTCTCGACCAACGTGACGGCGGTCGAGACGATGTGGGGCAACACGATCTTCACCAACGTCGCGTTGCGCCCCGACGGCGACGTGTGGTGGGAGGGCCTCACCGACGAGCCGCCGGCAGAGCTCACCGACTGGGAGGGCAACCCGTGGACCCCGGCATCCGGTCGCCCCGCCGCCCACCCGAACTCGCGGTTCACCGTCGCCGCCGCCCAGTGCCCGCAGATCGCCGACGACTGGGACGCCCCGCAGGGCGTGCCGCTCGACGCCATCCTGTTCGGCGGGCGCCGCGCGACCAACGTGCCGCTGGTCGTCGAGGCGACCGACTGGACCCACGGCGTCTTCATGGGCTCGAACGTCTCGTCGGAGCGCACCGCGGCAGCGGAGGGCGAGGTCGGCGAGCTCCGCCGCGATCCGTTCGCGATGCTGCCGTTCTGCGGCTACAACATGGCCGACTACTTCGCCCACTGGCTCAAGGTCGGTCAGAAGCTGCGGTTCGACCGCGCGCCGCGCGTGTTCCAGGTGAACTGGTTCCGCAAGGGCACGGACGGCCGCTTCCTGTGGCCCGGCTTCGGTGACAACTCGCGCGTGATCGACTGGATCATCCGTCGCATCGAGGGCGAGGTCGGCGCCGTCGAGAGCCCGATCGGCCGCCTCCCGCGTGCCGAGGACCTCGACCTCGACGGCCTGGACGTCACGCCGGAAGACCTCGACGAGCTGTTCGCCGTCGACCCGCAGCTGTGGCTGCAGGAGGCCGAGCTCACCGAGGAGTTCTACCGCACCTTCGAGGGCCGCGTGCCGGCTCCGCTCTGGGCCGAGCTCGCCGCGCTGCGCTACCGCTTGCAGCGGGCGTGAGCGACCGCCCGCGCGGCTGACCCCAGACCGGCGCCCGCCGCTCTTCTTGGCAGAAAGGGCGGGCGTCTGCGTGACCCGCGGCTCTTCCAGCCGACCGGGCGCAGCGGATGCCCCGGCCCCACCTGTGCGGAGGGCCGGGGCATCCTTCATCCGTCCCCCGCTCGCCGTGTCCGGCTGCTCACCCGTCGAGTGTCCGCCCCGGCGACACTTCGTGACAGGTGAACGGGAAGGGCGGGCGCGACGGCGGTGGCAGGATGACGCGTATGGCCGATTCGGAGATCACCCTGTGCTGCCTGCTGTGGGCCCACCCCGGCACCGAGGAGGCGCTCGTCGCCTACGAGGACGGTGTGCTCACCCTGCTGCCCGACCACGGCATCGAGCTGGAGGTGCGCGCCATCGGCGACGGCGCGCAGGGTCGCCCTCTCGAGACGCAGGTGTACCGCATCCCGAGCCAGGCGGCCCTCGACGCGTACCTGGCCGATCCTCGCCGCACCGCGAACGCGGCCGAGCGCGACCGGGTCATCGCCCGCACGGAGCTCTTCCCCGTCGTCCTGCGCTGACGCCCGTGCCTCGCCGGCCGAACGCGGTCAGACGAGGAGCTGGTGCTTCGCGAGGTCGCGGTACAGCGGGGTGGTCTGCACCAGCTCGGAGTGCGTGCCCTGGCCGACCACCTGGCCGTGGTCCATCACGACGATGTGGTCGCTGTCGACGACGGTCGACAGGCGGTGCGCGATCACGATGAGCGTGCGGCCCGCGGCGACGGCGTCGATCGCCTCGCGCATGCGCTGCTCGTTGAGCCCGTCGAGCGACGACGTCGACTCGTCGAGCAGCAGGATCGGGGGAGCGGCCAAGAGCGCCCGGGCGATCGCGAGGCGCTGGCGCTCGCCGCCCGACAGCATGACGCCCGACTCGCCGACGGGGGCATCGACGCCGAGCGGGTTGCGGTCCAGCACCTCGCCGAGGTTCACCGCGCGCAGCACGGCTTCGCAGTCCGAATCGGATGCCTCGGGCGAGGCCAGTCGCAGATTGTCGCCGATCGTCCCGGCCAGCGTGGGGGCGTCCTGCTCGACGTAGCCGAGCTGCGCGCGCAGCGCCTCGCGGTCGAGCGCCCGCACGTCCGTGCCGTCCAGCAGGATCGCGCCGCCCGTCGGGTCGTAGAAGCGCTCGATGAGGGAGAGGGTCGTGCTCTTGCCGGCGCCCGAGGGTCCGACCAGCGCGACGCGCGCGCCCCGCGGCACGGAGAACGACACACCCCGCAGCACGTCGGCATCCGGGGAGGGGGATGCCGCGGCATCCGTCCGCCCGTCCGTCCGGGCGGCGCCGGGCTCGTCGCCGAGCGCGATCGTGGACGTGTCGACGTGGGCGTTCTCGAGCACGGCGCGCGCCTCGGATTCGGCCTTGCGGCGCGCCTCGACGACGTTCTCGGGGTAGCGGAACCGCACGTCGCGGAACTCGATCGCCGGCGCCTCGACAAGCTCAGCGGCCGGGTTCTGCGCAGCCGCCGCGTTCTGCGCCTGTCGAACGGTCGCGGCGATCGCGGCGTCGTCCTGCGACTCGGTCGGCAGGTCCAGCACCTCCTGGATGCGGCCCAGGGCGCCGAGCGCCTGATTCACCGAGGTGATCGCGCCGAAGAACGAGCCGAGCGGCGCGATGAGCATGAACAGGAACATGATGAAGGTCACCAGGCTCGCGATCGACAGCGCACCGGTGGCGACGCGGAAGCCGCCGAGACCGATGACGACGAGCAGCGACACCTGCAGGGCGATGCCGGCGATCGGCACGACCAGCGCCGACACCTTGGCGATGCGGATGCCGACGGTGTAGGCATCCGTCGCCTGAGCGGTGACGGCGTCGACCTCGCGCGTCGTCGCGCCGGAGGCGCGCACCGTGCGGATCGAGCCCACGGCGCGCTCGACGCCCGAGGCGAGCGCGCCCACCTTCTCCTGCTGCTCGGTCGAGGCGGTGCGGATGCGGCCGCTCAGGGCCACGACGCCCAGCACCGAGACGCCGATCACGACGACGATGATGGCGAGCAGCACCGGATCGATGAGCGCCATCATGACGAGCGCCCCGACGAACAGGAGTCCGTTGCCGACGGAATCGGCGAGGCCCTGGGTGAGGGCCGCGTAGAGGAGCGTGGTGTCGCTGCCGACGCGCGAGACGATGTCTCCGGTGCGACGGGCGTCGAACTCGCTGATGGGCAGATGCAGGATGCGGGCGATCAGCCGGCGCCGGCTGGAGTACACGACGGCGGTGCCCGTGCGCTGCAGCAGATAGTGCTGCCAGCCCGAGATGAGCGACGAGAGCAGCACGAACCCGACCAGCGCCCAGATCAGGACGCCGAGGTCGAGGTTCGCCTGCACGCGCGTGATGACCTCGCCCACGAGGAGCGGCTGGACCAGCGACGCGCCGGCGCTCAGGATGCTGAGCACGACCACCACGGCGAGCGTGCGCTTGTGCTCGAAGAGGTAGGGGAGCAGCTGGCTGAAGCTCGCGCGCGGGCCGTCGTCGGGCTTGCCGCGGCGCGCGCGTCCGCGCGGCGGGCGCGGGGTTGAGG
>NZ_JBJDRK010000017.1:0-70944 GCF_044987405.1 Microbacterium sp. ZW T2_14
CGCCGAGTGCCTGCGAGGCCTGGCCGTCGCGCTGCGCGACGCGCACGAGGCCGCCGACGATGTGCGGGTCGCGCTCGCCGAGCCCGCCGGCACGGCGCGCCTGATGAGCTGGTTGCCGCTCGTCGCCGTGGGGCTGGGTGCGGCGCTCGGCTTCGACACCTTCGGCACGCTCTTCACGAACCCGCTCGGGATCGCGTGTCTTGCCGGCGGCGCGCTTCTGATGATCGCCGCTCAGCGCTGGACGGTCCGACTGGTGCGCGGCGCTCGCGCCGCAGACGACGTCCCTGGACTCGATGCTGAGCTGATGGCGATCGCACTCAGTGGCGGGGTCTCGATAGACCGCGCACGAGCCGTCGTCGGCGAGGCCCTCGCGCTGCGCGACACGGGCTCGACCCCCGATCCGACGACGGGCAGGGGGGTGCGGGCGGATCCCGCCGCCCCCGAGCACCAGAGCGAGCACCTGGACGCCGTGCTCACTCTCTCGCGGACGGCCGGCGTGCCGGCCGTGGAGCTGCTGCGGGCCTCCGCGGCCCACGCGCGCCACCGGGCGCGGGTCGACGGACGTCTGCGGGTCGCCCGGCTCTCCACGCGCCTTCTCGTTCCGCTCGGCGTCTGCACCCTGCCGGCCTTCCTCCTCCTCGGAGTCGGCCCGATGATGCTGAGCGTCATGTCGACGATGTCGGTCTCCCTATGACCACCTCGAGGTCGACGCGCCCGCTGTCCCGCGAGGTCCCGACGTGCCGCTCCCACCAGTGCGTGCAAGACCCGCGCCCCAGACCGTGCCCGCACACCCTTCCATCGAACGGAGAACCCCATGTCCTTCCCCTGGACCACCACGTCCGTGCCGCGTCTCACGCGTCGCCGCGCCGAGCGCCTGTTCCGCCCGCAGGGCGCCGCTCGCGCCCTCGCAGACGACGCCGGTGCCGCGACCGCGGAGTACGCCATCGCGACGATGGCAGCCGTGGCCTTCGCCGGCATGCTCGTCGTGATCATGCGCAGTGACGAGGTGCGCGGCATCCTCACGGATCTCGTGCGTCGCGCGCTCACAGTGGCATGATCCGTCCGCGGCTCGGCGACGGCCGGCGCCTCCGGCCCGATGCGGAGCGGGGTGCGGTCGTCGCCGAGTTCGCGGTCGCGTTGCCGGCGCTGCTGCTGGTGCTCGTCCTCGGGGTCGGGGCGCTCGCCGGAGCGGCACGGCAGGTGCGGCTGCAGGACGCCGTGGCGGATGCCGCGCGCCTGAGCGCGCGCGGCGAGTCCGACGAGCGGGCGCGTGAAGCCGTCGCGGCGGCGGTGGCAGGCGCCTCCGTGGAGATCGGACCGCGCGGTGACCTCGTCTGCGTGAGCGCGTCGGCAGCGGCACTCTTCGGATTGCGCATCGCGGCGACGGGGTGCGCTCTCGGAGGCGGTCTGTGAGCCCGCGTGCGACTGCCGTGGAGGCCAGACTCCGAAGACGCACCCGACAGCGGGTGGTCGTCCTGCACCAGAGGCGCACCCGAGATCGGACGGGCGCCGGACACCGCGGCCGCGGCATGCGACACGCCGGTGGTGGCTGATGCCGGGCACCATGGCCGTGGCGGGCATCGTGGCCTCGGCAGCGCTCCTCACCTCGGGACTCGCGATGGCGGGCAGTGCGGCAGTCGCGGGGCAGCGTCTGGCCTCGGCCGCGGACGCCGGCGCGCTGGCGGCCGCAGACGCCGCGTCCGGCGCGGTCACCGGCATCCCCTGCGACCGCGCGGCCGAGGTCGCCGGCACCTTCGGAGCCGTCGTGGAAGCGTGTGATCTCGACGAACTGGTCGCGACCATCGTGGTCTCGCTGCGGGTGGGACCGGTCACCGCGCGGGCTTCGGCGCGTGCCGGGCCGCCGCCCTGATCAGTGCTCACAGCGCCCGCACCGATAAGCGGCGTGTATGGTTTGCGTCGAAGAAAGGACGCCCCCGTTGGCAGAAGGCAAGAAGCTCGTCATCGTCGAGTCACCGACGAAGATGAGGTCGATCCAGGGGTACCTCGGCGATGGCTACGAGGTGCTCAGCTCGGTCGGCCATATCCGCGATCTCGCGGACAAGAGGGACATCCCGGCCGATAAGAAGCAGGCATACGGGAAGTACTCGATCGACATCGACAACGGCTTCGACCCCTATTACGTCGAGAGCGAGCGTGGCAAGAAGACCGTCGCCGAGCTCAAGCGCGCGCTGAAGGGGGCGGACGAGCTCCTGCTCGCCACCGATGAAGATCGCGAAGGCGAAGCCATCGCGTGGCACCTGCTGCAGACGCTGAAGCCCAAGGTCCCGGTCAAGCGCATGGTGTTCCACGAGATCACCAAGGACGCCATCCAGGCCGCCGTCGGCAACACACGCGAGCTCGACCTCGCGCTCGTCGACGCGCAGGAGACCCGCCGCATCCTCGACCGCCTCTACGGCTGGGACGTCAGCCCCGTGCTCTGGTTCAAGGTGCAGCAGGGCACCTCTGCCGGGCGCGTCCAGTCGGCTGCCACCCGAATGGTCGTCGACCGCGAGCGCGAACGCATGGCGTTCGTCTCGGCGTCGTACTGGGACATCGAAGCGCTCGCCGCGCCGAACCGCCCGCAGGGGCTCGACGAGTCCTTCTCGACGCGCCTGGCGCGCGTCGACGGAGCGGTGCTCGCCCGCGGCACGGACTTCGATGACAAGGGTCAGCTGAAGAAGGCCGTCGTCGTCCTCGACGAGGCGCAGGTGCGCGAGCTCGCCGCGGCCATCGAGGCGGCGGCCGAGGCATCCGTCACCGCCCTCGAGTCCCGGCCGGGAACACGCAGCCCGAAGCCGCCCTTCACGACGTCCACCCTCCAGCAGGAGGCCGGACGCAAGCTCTCGATGAGCGCCAAGCACGCGATGGGCGTGGCGCAGCGCCTCTACGAGAAGGGGTACATCACTTATATGCGCACCGACTCGACCGCGCTGTCGACGCAGGCCATCCAGGCCGCGCGCGAGCAGGCCGTCGCGATGTACGGTGCAGCCTCGGTGCCGCTGAACCCGCGCACCTACCGCAACAACAGCAAGAACGCCCAGGAGGCGCACGAGGCGATCCGTCCGTCGGGCGAGACCTTCCGCACGCCCTCCGACGTGTCGAGCCAGCTCGACCGCGACGAGCTGCGCCTGTACGACCTCATCTGGAAGCGCACCATGGCCAGCCAGATGTCGGACGCGAAGTACGAGACCACCACGGTGACCCTCGAGGTCGCCGCCGGCGACCGCCGCGCCGAGTTCACGGCATCCGGAACCGTCTACACCTTCAAGGGCTTCCTGGAGGCCTACGAAGAGGGCCGCGACGAGAAGCGCAGCGACGCCGACAAGACCGACGACCAGGCGCTCCCCGCCATGGCCGTGGGCGACGTGCTGCGGCTGCGTGACGTGGAGCCCAAGGGCCACGCGACCAGCCCCAAGCCCCGCTACACCGAGGCGAGTCTCGTCAAGGCGCTCGAGGAGAAGGGCATCGGCCGCCCGTCGACCTTCGCGAGCATCATCGACGTGATCCTCAACCGCGGATACGTCACCAAGCGCGGCCAGGCGCTGATCCCGAGCTGGCTCGCGTTCAGCGTCGTGCGGCTTCTCGAGCAGCACTTCGCCGACCTCGTGGACTACGACTTCACCGCAGCCCTCGAGGACGACCTCGATGCCATCGCCCGTGGCGAGCAGCGGCGCGAGGACTGGCTCAAGGACTTCTACTTCGGCTCGGACGACCAGGTCGGGCTGCGCAACATCGTCGACAACCTCGGCGAGATCGACGCCCGCGCGCTCAACTCGACGCCGATCGGCGACGTGGCGACGCTGCGGTTCGGCAAGTACGGGCCCTACCTGGAGGTCCCGAACAAGGAGGACCCGGATGCCGAGCCCCGCCGTGTCAACATCCCCGAGGACCTCGCGCCCGACGAGCTGACCCCCGAGCGCGCGCAGGAGCTCATCGATGCTCCCGTCGCCGGCGACCGGGTGCTGGGCGAGAACCCGGCGAACGGCAAGCTCGTGGTCGTGAAGGACGGTCGCTTCGGACCCTATGTACAGGAGACCGACCCGCCCGCCGCGGAAGAGGTCGACGAGGAGACCGGGGAAGTGACTCCGGTCGCCGAGCCCGTCGAAGCTCCCGCTCCGAAGAAGCGCGGGGCGAAGAAGGAGGTCGCGCCCAAGCCGCGCACGGCGTCGCTGTTCAAGTCGATGTCGGTCGACACGATCGACCTCGACACGGCGCTGCAGCTGCTCGACCTCCCGCGGACGGTCGGCATCGACCCCGAGACTCAGGCGCCGATCACCGCGCAGAACGGCCGGTACGGGCCGTACCTCAAGAAGGGCACCGACTCGCGCACCCTGCAGAGCGAGCAGCAGATCTTCGACATCACGCTCGACGAGGCGCTGGCGATCTACGCGCAGCCGAAGTACGGCGCGCGTGGCGCGTCGTCGGCCCTGAAGGAGTTCGAGGCCGACCCCACCAGCGGCAAGCCGATCAAGCTCAAGGACGGACGCTTCGGCCCGTACGTCACCGACGGCGAGACCAACGCCACGATCCCGCGCGGCGAGGAGGCGACGGAGATCACCTTCGAGCGCGCGGTGCAGCTGCTCGCCGACAAGCGGGCGAAGGGTCCGGCCAAGCGGCCGGCGCGACGCACGACGACGACGCGCAAGCCCGCGGCGAAGAAGTGACGGCGGACGCGGCGCCGAGCCGGGTTCCCGCAGCCGCAGCAGACCGGCCGCGAGCGACCGGACTGTTCATCACGTTCGAGGGCGGCGACGGGGTCGGCAAGACCACGCAGGCCGCCCTGCTGGAGGAATGGCTGGCGGATGCCGGACGCACCGTCGTCCGCACCCGCGAGCCGGGCGGCACCGAGGTCGGCGTGCTCATCCGCGACATCGTCCTGCACCATCGCGGCGAGGTCGCTGCGCGTGCGGAGGCCCTGCTCTACGCCGCGGATCGCGCTCACCACGTCGAGACGCTCGTGCGGCCGGCCCTGATGCGCGGTGAGGTCGTGATCCAGGACCGCTACCTCGACTCCTCGGTCGCCTACCAGGGCGCCGGGCGCGTTCTCGGCCGCGACGAGGTGCGCGACCTCTCGCTCTGGGCCACGGAGGGGCTGCTGCCCGACGTCACCGTGCTCCTTGACCTCGACCCCGCCGCGGCCCGGGCACGGCTCGATGCCGACGACAAGCCCTTCGACCGCCTCGAGTCCGAGAAGGAGCACTTCCACGCGCGCGTGCGCGAGGAATTCCTCGCCCTCGCCGCCGCCGAGCCGGCGCGGTTCCTGGTCCTCGACGCGTCGCTGCCCGCCGACGAGCTCGCCGCCGCCGTGCGGCAGCGGGTGGCCGCCGTCCTCGCCTGAGGCGTCGGCGCTGGTCGTCGGACGTCGCGGTTAGGCTGGGCGGGATGGATGCCTCGACACAGGCCGCACGGGCGGACGAGCGTGAGACGGCCGAAGCCGTGCCCGCTCCGGCGCTGCCGTGGGGCGATGTGTGGGGGCAGCCGGAGGCGGTCGCCGCACTGCGGGAGGCGGCATCCGATCCCGCGTCGATGACGCACGCGTGGCTCATCACCGGTCCTCCCGGATCGGGCCGGTCGACGCTGGCGCACGCATTCGCGGCGGCGCTCATCGCCGAGCCGGGCGACGAGCGGGCGATGCAGCAGGTGCTCGCCGGCACCCACCCCGATCTCACCGCGTTGCGCACCGAGGGCGTGATCATCTCGATCAAGGACGCCCGTGCGCTCGTCGAGCGCTCCTACTTCTCGCCCTCGCTCGGCCGGTATCGCGTGATCGTGATGGAAGACGCCGACCGCATGTCCGAGCGCACCTCGAACGTGCTGCTGAAGGCGCTCGAAGAGCCGCCCGAGCGCACCGTCTGGGTGCTGTGCGCGCCGAGCGACGCCGACCTCCTGCCCACGATCCGCTCGCGCGTGCGCACGCTGCGCCTGCGGGAGCCCGACATCGCCGACGTGGCGGACCTCATCGTTCGGCGCAGCGGGGTCGACCCGGTGATCGCAGAGCAGTCGGCGCGACACGCGCAGCGTCACATCGGCATGGCGCAGCGGCTGGCGACGGATGCCGCAGCACGCGCACGCCGTGACGCCACGCTGCGCGGGGTGCTGGCCGTGCGCGGCGTGGGCGACGCGGTCGAGGTGGCGGGCGCGATCGTCGCCGCCGCGACCGACGATGCGAAGGCGCTCACGGCGGAACGCGACGAGGCCGAGCGGGCGTCGCTCCTGCGCACCCTGGGCATCGCCGAAGGGTCGGCGGTCCCGCCGGCGGTGCGCTCGCAGCTCTCTGCGCTCGAAGACGAGCAGAAACGCCGGGCGACCCGCAGCCTGCGCGACGGCATCGATCGGGTGCTCACCGACCTCGAGTCGATGTTCCGCGACGTGCTCATGCTGCAGTTCGGCCGGGATGACGTCCTGATCAACCGCGAGCTCGCCTCCGACCTGCGTGCCCTCGCCGCGGCATGGGCTCCCGAACGCACACTCACGGTCGTCGACCGCATCGGCGTCACCCGTGAGAACCTCGAACTCAACGCCGCGCCCGCACTCGCCCTCGAGAGCATGCTCGTCACCGTGGCGAGCGGAAGGACCCCGTGAACACGACCAGCTCCCGCCGGCCCGGCTCCTGGCAGGCCGGCCGGCCCGGCATCCGGATGAAGGCCGTTGCCGTCATCGCGGGCCTCGTCGCGGCATCCGTCGCTCTGAGCGGCTGCCTCTACGGCATGATCCCCGACGCGGCGCCCCGGCCCACCACGAGCAAGTCGGCCGACACGACGGGTGTGCCCGCCGAGCTGCTGCCGTACTACGAGCAGACGCTGGACTGGAGCTCCTGCAACGGCGATTTCGACTGCGCGACCGTCACGGCGCCGCTGGACTGGGCAGACCCGTCGAAGGGCGAGATCGAGCTGGCCATGATCCGCAGTCGCGCCGAGGGTGGCGGCGAGCCGATCGGATCCCTGCTGACCAACCCCGGGGGACCGGGATCCAGCGGGGTCGCGCTGATCCGCGACTCCGTGTCGTTCGCGGTGAGCGACCCGGTGCGCCAGCAGTACGACGTGATCGGCTTCGACCCCCGGGGCGTCGGCGAGTCGACCGCGGTGAGCTGCTACGACGCGACCGACATGGACGCCTACCTGTTCGACATCCCCCAGAACGAACGGGGATCGGATGCCTGGACCGCTGAGCTGCAGGCCAAGAATAAGGCGTTCGGCGAGGCCTGCGAGGCGAACAGCGACGGCATCCTCCCGTACATCACGACGGAGAACGCCGCTCGCGACATGGACATGATGCGCGCCGTCCTGGGCGACGAGCAGCTGAACTACCTGGGTTACTCGTACGGCACCTTCCTCGGCGCGACCTACGCCAAGCTCTTCCCCGAGAAGGTCGGTCGTCTCGTCCTCGACGGCGCGATCGACCCGTCGATCCCCGGGTTGGACGTCGGCATCACGCAGGGCGTCGGATTCGAGTCGGCGCTGCGCGCGTACATGGCCGACTGCCTGACCGATGACGAGTGCCCGTTCCGCGGCACCGTGGACGAGGCGATGGCCGATCTGGGCACGCTGCTGGCGAGCGTCGACCGCGATCCGATCCCCAACGCGGACGGTCGCATGCTCGGCGCCGACTCGCTGATGACGACGATCGTCTCGGCACTGTACTCGCAGGACAGCTGGAGCTATCTGACGATGGCCCTCACCGACGTCCTTCAGGGGAACGCCGACATCGCGTTCCAGCTCGCCGACTTCTACTACAACCGGCAGGACGGCACGTACCTCGACAACTCGACCGAGGCCTTCCGCGCGTACAACTGCATGGACTACCCGGTGGACGCGACCGAGCAGGAGCAGGCGGATGCCGAGGCGCTGCTCGCTGCCGAGGCGCCGACCGTCGCGCCGTACTGGAGCGGACCCGACCCCTGCGAGGTCTGGCCGTACCCCGCGACGGGCGTGCGGGAGCGCATCACGGCCGAGGGCGCTGCGCCGATCGTCGTCGTGGGCACGACGAACGATCCCGCCACCCCGTACGAGTGGTCGGTGTCGCTGGCCGACCAACTGTCGTCCGGCGTGCTCGTGACCCGTGTCGGCGAGGGCCACACCGGCTACAACAAGGGCAACACCTGCGTCGATTCCGCCATCGAGACGTACCTGCTCGAGGGCACGCCGCCCGAGGACGGCCTGCGCTGCGAGTGAGTTCCGATGCATGAGAGAAGCGGATGCCGCAGCACGCGGCATCCGCTTCTCTCATGGCGGCAGGCCGGCCAGGCGCTCAGCGACGCAGCACGCGGCGGGCGAGCGCGTTGCCGATGAACTGCACCGCCTGCACGATCACGATGATGACGAGCACCGCCGCCCACGTGACCCACGGGTTGAACTGCTTGAAGCCGTAGACAATCGCGAACTCTCCCAGGCCGCCGGCCGCCACGGCGCCCGCGATGGCCGTCATGTCGACGAGAGCGACCACGATGAAGGTGTAGCCGAGGATCAGGGGGCCGAGCGCTTCGCGCGGCAGCAGCCGCAGGAGGATGCGCGAGCGGCTCGCGCCCGTGGCCCTCGCCGCCTCGATGACACCGGGGCGCACGGTGAGCAGGTTCTGCTCGACGATGCGGCTGATCGCGAACAGCGACGCGATCGTGATGGCGAAGATGCCGAACTCCGGCCCGATGCCCGGGATGCCGATGCTGCGGGCGAGCGGCTGCACGGCGGCGAGCAGGATCACGAACGGGATCGGCCGGAAGAAGTTCACGACCACGTTGATCGTGCCGAACAGGAAGCGGTTCGGGAAGAGGCTCCCGGGTCGCGTCGCGTAGAGAGCCAACCCGACGAACAGGCCGGCGATCCCGCCGAACACGAGGCTCAGTGACACCACGTACAGGGTCTCGGCCGTCGCGGCCCAGAGCTCGGGGAGAAGGTCGACGAGCCTATCCACGGGCGTCCTCCTCGATGAGCGGCGCGAACGCCGACGCGGCGTCGATCGCCCGCTGCACGGCATCCGCCTCTCCGGTCAGTGCGAGCGTGAGGTGCCCGAACACGCGCCCAGCGATGTCGTTGATCCCGCCGTGCACGAGCTCGAACCGCACGCCGTGCGACGACAGGGCGGCGAACACCTCGGCCTGCGAGACGTCGCCCTCGCGCACCGTGAAGGTCACGATGCGTCCGGGATGGCGTTCTCGCAGCGTGCGCAGCTGGCTGCCGGCGGGCACATCCTCGATGATGCTGGCGACGAACCGGCGCGTCGCCGCGTGCTGCGGCGCCGACAGCACGTCGAAGACCGCACCGCTCTCGATGATGCGGCCGTTCTCCATCACGATGACACGGTCGGCGAGTGTGCGGATCACGTCCATCTCGTGCGTGATGACGAGGATCGTGACCCCGAGTTCTGCGTTGATGCGCGCGAGGAGCGCCAGGACCTCCTGCGTCGTGTCGGGGTCGAGCGCGCTCGTGGCCTCGTCGGCGAGCAGGATCCGAGGATTCGTCGCCAGCGCCCGCGCGATGCCGACGCGCTGCTTCTGGCCGCCCGAGAGCTGCTCCGGGTAGCTGCGGGCCTTGTCGGCCAGCCCGACGAAGCGCAGCAGGTCGTCGACGCGCGCCGCGATCTCGGCACGGGATCGACCGGCGACCTCCAGAGGATAGGCGACGTTCTTCGCCACGGTGCGCGAGTCGAACAGGTTGAACTGCTGGAAGATCATGCCGATGTCTCCCCGCAATTCGCGCAGTTCGCGCTCGCGAAGGCGGGTGATGTCGCGCCCGTCGATCTCGACGGTGCCGGCGGTGGGCGTCTCCAGCGCGTTCACCAGGCGCAGCACGGTGCTCTTGCCGGCGCCGGAGTAGCCGATGATGCCGCACACCTCGCCGGCCGCCACGTCGAGCGAGATGTCGTCGACGGCCACGGTGGGCGCGGCGTCCTTGCCGGACGCCGCGAAGGTCTTGGTCACGCCGGTCAGGCGGATCAGGGTCATGGATGCTCCTCGGCGGAACGCGCGTGTGCGGCCCGGGCGCACGAGGCGCCGGCGGGCCGCACAGGCGGATGCCGCGGTGTGGCGGTCTTACGAATTGGCGCGGATGTCGTCCTCGACGTCGGTGAGCGACGTGAGGAGCTCGTCGACGGGCGTCTTGACGAGCACGGCGGTGCCGCCCGATGCCTCCAGGACGCCGTCCTGCACGGCCTGGGTGTTCTGGTAGATCTCGACGAGCTTCAGGTACGTCGGGTTGTCGGCGTCCTCCGCCTTCGCAGCGAAGATGTTGATGTACGGGAAGGCCGACGGGTCGCTGGGGTCGTCCTGGGCCAGCAGCTCGTCCTCGGTCAGACCGGACTTGGTGACGAAGTCGTTGTTGACGATCGCGCCGGCGAAGTCGGGCAGCGACGACGCGGTGAAGTCGGCGGCGACAGCTTCCACGCGCACCTTGGACTCATCCTCGATGACCTCAGCGGGGGTCGAGAAGGGCGAGCCGCCGTCCTCGAGCTCGATGAGGCCTGCGGACTGCAGCACCAGCAGGGCGCGAGCGCCGTTCGACTCGTCGTTGGGAATGGCGATCGTCGAGCCCTCGGGGATGTCTTCGACCGCGTCGTACTGGGTCGAGTAGAGGCCGAGCGGGTAGATCGCCGTGGCGCCGATCGGCTGCAGATCGTCGCCGCTCTGCACGTTGTAGGTGGCGAGGTAGATGATGTGCTGGAACTGGTTGAGGTCCAGCTCGGCCGCCGACAGAGCAGGGTTGGGCTGCGAGTACTCGCTGAAGTCGACGAGCTCGACCTCGATGCCCTCTTCGGCGGCGGCCTCCTTGTACGTCTCCCAGTACGGCTCGCCGGCGCCGACGACGCCGATGCGGACCACCTCGTTCTCGGCGGCGGCGCCGGAGTCGGCATCCGTCCCGCCGCCGGTGCAGCCGGCGAGGAGGAGGGCGAGCGGGAGGGCGAGTGCGGCGGTTGCGATGAGCTTCTTGCGCGTGGACATGTGAGTGCTCCTGTGGATCGAGGCCCGTGTCGGCGGGTGACCGCGTGCACGAGCCTCGGGACCGCGCACGCTTCGTCGCGGACCGGCTTCGAACCTACGGCGACCGGCCGAGGCATCCGAATCGATTCGTAACACGTCGACACCGACCGCTGGTGTGGCGGGACGGGATGCCGGGGTCCCGTGTTCGCGAGCGCTCCTGCGACCCTGTAAGATCGTTGCTTGTGCATCGCGCGAGCGAGGCGCGCCACCTTAGCTCAGTCGGCAGAGCGATTCACTCGTAATGAATAGGTCAAGGGTTCGATTCCCTTAGGTGGCTCAGAACCGGAACGGCCGCGGCAGCGGCCGTTTTCCGTATCCGAAGGACGGTGGTGCGGTGTCCCAGGCGATCGACGCCCTCGCCGAGATCTTCTCGTGGATCGGATTCGGTGTGGGAGCCCTGCTCGCCGGAGTCGCGCTGATCATGTACCTGTTCGACGGCACCTGGGTGCCGGTACGCGCGGTCGTCGAGTCGACGGCACACGGCCGTCTGGTGCGCTGGTTCGATGAGGACGGCGGCGTGGGGGAGGCCCACCTCAGCCACGAGCAGGAGCACCACGTCGGCGACGCCGATATGGCCGACATCTTCGTCCGTCGCGGATCCATCAACCGGATGCGGCTGACGCAGGGCTCGCCCGCGGTGCGGGCCGTCGCGCTCCTCGCCGGTGGAATGCTCGCGCTCGGCGTGGTCGCGCTGGTGACCTCGCTCATCATGTTGTTCGCGCGCGGCTGACGCCCGCCCGACAGGTTCCGCGACCTCGTCGCGCAATCGCGATTCAGCCCTGCGCGATGCTTCGAGGGCGGTGCGGCGCAGCTCACGCGACGGCGAGAATGACGCCGGCGGCGAGGGCGAGGCCCAGCCCCACCCACTGGATCACTGCGACGCGTTCGCGCAGCACGATCGCGGCGAGCAGGATCGTGCCGGCGGGGTAGAGCGCCGTCAGCGCCGAGACCACCGCGAGATCGCCGTTGCGCAAGGCCAGGAGCATGAGCGCGTTGGCCGCGGCATCCGCGATCCCGCACAGGATGGCAAGCGTCCAGGCCCGGCGTTGGGTCGTGGTGATGCCCTCGAGGTCCGCACCATGCTCGAGATCGGCGTGCTCGAGATCCGCGTGGCCGCTCGGCATCGCACCGAGCGGCGGCCCTGCGACTGCGAGCACGGAGCGCGCCGGCGCGCCGCGACGCACAGCCATGAGGGCAAGGACGCCGACCACGACGACGGTCACGACACCGCTGGTCGCGCGGCTGGTCACCAGCGGTACGAGGCCGCTGTCGGCGGAGGTCTGGTCGACGATGATGAGGAAGGCGCCGATCGCCAGCCCGGCGCCGACCGCCATGACGAGTCCGCGCGGGTGCGGCCGCACGATCTTCTCGCCCGGGATGAAGCCGACGAGCACGACGGCGACCAGGGCCACTGCGAGCCCGGCGTAGCCGATCGGCGCGAGGGCATCGCCCTTGACCAACAGGCCCCACAGCATCGGAGCGATCGCCGAGACGACAGCCGTCAACGGCGAGAGGATGCTCATCGGTCCGATCGCCAGGCAGGCGTAGAGCAGGGCGACGGCGACGACGCCGACGATCCCGGCGAGGACCCCCCACGCGACATCGGCGGCCGTCCATGCCCCGCCCACCAGCGGCTGCACGAGCGCAAGCGCGACGAGTCCCGACAGAGCCGCAACGGCGGTGACGACGATCGAGCGCAGCCGCCGCGCCGCCAGGCCGCCCAGGAAGTCCGCAGAGCCGTAGACGACGGCACCGATGAGCGCGAGGGCGGCGGAGAGCATCGCGACCCAGCATAGGAGCGAGTGACCGCGCGGAGACCCGTCGGCACCGGCCGGCGGCATCCGAATTACGTTTCACGAAACTCAGTTCGCTAGATAAGCTAGCGATATGTCCTCGCCTCACCACGCGAACCGCCGTCCCTCACGTTGGCTCCGCATCGGCATCCCCGCCGTGCTCGTGCTGATCTGGCTGGCCGTGGGATCCCTCGGCGGGCCGTACTTCGGGAAGGTCGACGAGGTCTCGACCAACGACCGGTCCAGCTTCCTACCCGAGGGAGCCGACGCGACGCAGGTCAACGAGCGCCTCGCGGACTTCCTCGGCGAGGACAGCATCCCGGCCGTCGTCGTCGTCACCGGCGACGGCGACCTGTCGGATGAGGACGTCGCCGACATCCAGGCGCTCGCCGACGACATCGCCGGCATCGACGGCGTGCAGGAGGACGTGTCGCCGCCCATCCTTTCGGAGGACGGCGAGGCGGTGCAGATCTTCGTCCCGATCGATGCCTCCGGTGAAGTCGGAGAGACCGTCGAGGCGATCCGGACCCTGGTGGCGGAGGAGCTTCCGGACGGCTTCGAGGCGTGGGTCACCGGGCCTGCCGGCTTCACGGCAGACCTCGTCGAGGGCTTCCTCGGCATCGACGGACTGCTCCTCGGTGTGGCGCTGATCGCCGTCTTCCTGATCCTCGTGATCGTCTATCGCTCGCCGCTGCTGCCGGTCCTCGTGCTCCTGACCTCGATGTTCGCCCTGTGCGCCGCGCTGCTCACCGTGTGGTGGCTCGCATACGCCGGCATCGTCGTGCTCAACGGGCAGGTGCAGGGCATCCTGTTCATCCTCGTCATCGGCGCCGCGACCGACTACGCACTGTTGTACGTCGCGCGCTTCCGAGAATCCATCGCGACCGGCGCGTCGAAATGGGAGGCGACGCTCTCGGCGTGGCGGGGAGCGTTCGAGCCGATCCTGGCGTCCGGTGGCACGGTGATCGCGGGCCTCCTGTGCCTGCTGCTGTCGGACCTGGCGACCAACCGCGCGCTCGGGCCGATCGCATCGATCGGCATCGCTTTCTCGGTGCTGTCGGCGCTGACGTTCCTGCCGGCGCTCCTGGCCCTCTGCGGGCGCGCCGCGTTCTGGCCGTTCATCCCGAGGCAGCCGCTGGCCATGATCCCCGACGATCTGACCCAGCCGGTCAAGGGTCTCTGGCCGCGACAGGCGCGGTTCGTGGCGCGCAACGCGCGCGTCGTGTGGATCGCATGCACCATCGTGCTGCTGGCAGGTGCCCTGGGGATCACGCAGCTCAAGGCCGACGGTGTGCCCACGAGCGACCTCGTGCTCGGGGCATCCGAAGCGCGGGACGGTCAGGAGGTGCTCGCCGAGCACTTCCCGGCGGGGTCCGGTTCGCCGGCGTATGTCATCGTGCCCGAGGAGGACCTCGCCGACACGGTCGAGGTGCTCGAGGCGTCGGACGGCATCGAATCCGTGGCCGTCGCCTCCGAGGACTCGCCGACCGGGCAGGCAGCCGTCGAGGTCGAAGACGGTGAGGCCGTGCTCACCGCGGTCGGCCCGCCCGGCACGCCCGCTCCGGAGGCGACCGTCGCCGAGGGCGACGTCCTCGTCATCGGGACGCTGACGGATGCCGCGGACTCGGTGGCAGCCGAAGACACCGTGCGGCAGCTGCGCGTCGACCTCGATGACGCCCTGGGTGCCGGGACGGCGATCGTCGGCGGCGAGACGGCGACCGACATCGACACGAACGACACGTCGACCCGCGACCGGACCGTCATCATCCCGGTCATCCTCCTCGTGATCCTGTTGATCCTGATGCTGCTGCTGCGGTCGATCCTGGCGCCGGTGCTGCTCATCGTGACCGTCATCCTGTCGTTCGCGACGGCGCTCGGCGTGAGCGCGCTCGTGTTCAACCAGGTGTTCGGGTTCCCCGGGGCCGATCCGGCCGTGCCGCTGTACGGGTTCGTCTTCCTCGTCGCCCTGGGTGTGGACTACAACATCTTCCTGATGTCACGCGTGCGCGAGGAGTCTCTGGTGCACGGCACCAGACCGGGCATCCTGCGCGGGCTGGTCGCGACGGGCGGCGTCATCACGTCGGCGGGTCTCGTGCTCGCAGCGACCTTCGCGGCGCTGGGTGTCATCCCGATCCTGTTCCTGGCGCAGCTGGCGTTCATCGTGGCCTTCGGCGTGCTGCTCGACACCTTCATCGTGCGGTCGCTTCTCGTTCCCGCGCTGTCGTACGACATCGGCCGGGCGATCTGGTGGCCGTCGAAGCTGGCGAGGCGGGGGCCGGAGGCAGGTCGTGCCACACGTTCGGGGACCGAGCCGGAGCTGACCCCCGCACCGGCCGCTGACCCCGTCCAGGTGCCGCTGCCGGCCGCCACGGACGCCGAGGTGGTCGCAGACGACGGACACCCTCTCACCCGTGAGGAGTACAGGCGTACGCTCGAATCATGAGCAAGGCGCTGTTCATCGTCGATGTCCAGAACGACTTCACCGAAGGCGGTGCGCTCGGTGTCGAAGGCGGGGACGCCGTCGCCCAGCGCATCTCGGAGTACCTCGTCACGCACGCCGAGGAGTACGCCGTGATCGTCGCCTCGCGCGACTGGCATGACGGCGAGGGCGACAACGGCGGGCATTTCAGCTCGCAACCCGACTTCGTCGACACCTGGCCGGCGCACTGCGTGAGCGACACCGAGGGCGCAGAGTACGACCCCGGCCTCGACACGTCCGCCGTGACACATCACGTGAAGAAGGGGCAGGGCCGGCCCGCGTATTCACTGTTCGAGGGCACGACCGAAGACGGCGTGACCGTGGCGCACCTGCTCGAAGAGCACGGTGTGGTGGATGTCGACGTGACCGGCATCGCGACGGACTACTGCGTGCGCGCATCGGCCCTCGATGCCATCGCGCACGGGCGACACGTGCGGGTTCTGACGGATCTCGTCGCGGGCGTCGCTGCGGAGTCGAGCGATGCCGCGATGGCCGAGCTAGCGCACGCGGGAGCCGAACTCCGTCCCTCCGGTCTCCCCGGTGGTGACTGAGCCCGCCCGCGGGCCACTCACGGCCGAGGGCGTCCGCACGGCGCTCGAGGCCGCGGCATCCGCTGACGAACAGGCGAAGATCCGGAGGCGTATGAGCGACGAGCGCACCGAGGTGATCGGCGTGCGCATGGGCACGGTCTTCGACATCGCCAAGTCGAATGAACGGATGCCGCTGTCCGAGGTCGACCGGCTCCTCGATACGGATGCGTACGAGATGCGCATGGTGGCGGTCTCCATCCTCGACTTCCAGGCCCGCGCGAAGAACCCGGACCGCGCCGCCCTGTACGAGCTCTGGATGCGGCGCCAGGACCGCATCGACACGTGGGACTTCATCGATCGCGCCGCTCCTCGCGTGCTGGGCGGGTACCTGCTCGATCGGCCGCGGGACGTGCTGTTCGACCTCGCTCGCTCCGGCGACTGGCTGCAGCGTCGTACGGCGATCACTGCCGCGTTCTGGATCATCCGCTCCGGCGACCTCGACGACCCGCTCGCGCTCTGCGAGCTGCTCGCCGCCGATCCCGAGCACCTCGTGCAGACGAACGTGGGCGTGGCGCTGCGCGAGATCGGGCGGGTCGATCGCGGCCGGCTCGAGGCGTTCCTCGACCGTCGCGGAGCGGATCTCAGCGCCCCCGCGCGCCGAACCGCGATCACCGCCCTCGCGTGAGGCCCGCGACCCGATAGCCTCGGGTCTCGTGACCGCCATCCGTCCCCTCGCCCCTGCCGACCACGACGTCTGGCTGCCGCTCTGGCGGGCTTACCTCACGTTCTACGAGTCCGCTCTCTCCGACGAGCAGACCGAGCTCACCTGGCATCGACTCATCGACCCGCAGTTCCCGATCCACGGCGCGCTCGCGACCGACGAGGCGGGGAAGGCTGTGGGTCTCGTGCACTGGCTCACCCATGCCGCAACGTGGTCGGCGACCCCGTACTGCTATCTCGAGGATCTGTTCGTCGCACCCGACACCCGGGGGACGGGCGCGGGGCGGGCGCTCATCGCACACGTCACCGGCTGGGCGCGGGAACACGGAGCGGCGAAGGTGTACTGGCTGACGCACGAGACCAATGCCACCGCACGAACGCTCTACGACCGCGTGGCCACCGGCACCGGTTTCGTCCACTACGAGATCGGTCTCGGATCATGACGAGCGATGTCGCCCCCGCCGAGCGTCGCATCGGCGACCTGGTCGCCACGCTGCTGCTCATCGGATTCTCTGTCGGCGCGTCGGTGGTGCTCTTCTTCGTCTCGCTGCTGTGGGCGATAGGCAACTACGACAACACGCTCGCCATCGTGCTCGGCGGCTATCTGCCGCTCGCGTTCGCAGTGCTCGGCGCCGTGGTCGGCATCGTCGCACTCTCGCGTCGGCGAACCGCGTTCTGGTATCCGCTCATCGCGCTCGTGCTCAGCATCATCGTCTGGCTGATCGCCGCCGCGATCGCCCGCTGATCAGTTGCGCCGCGTCGTGCGGCGCCAGCGAGTCGACGAAGCCTGTGCGGCGTCGGGTCGGACGCGGTGGTGCCCCCACAGGGGCTCGAACCCTGGACCCACGGATTAACCTGCTGCACTGAGTTTCCCCAGCCACCGTTTCCGGCTTGCAGTCTGGACTATATCTTCACCTTCGGCCGGACCGGTCAGGTGCGCCGCGTGTAGTCTCTGAGGTTCCCTTGCGGTTACCTGCTGATTGCCCAATCCCTCGGATTTTCACTGCCTGGTGTCGTTCAGACGCCTGGCGAGTACCTCGGGCTCTCAGGGTGTTCCAGCATATAGCGGCGGTCATCCGGCGCATTTCGGCGCCGGCGCTCCATTTTGTTGTGTTGAAGTCCGTTGCTCTAACCAACTGAGCTATAGGGGCGCCTCCACCCTAGCAAGGCGTCGTGGATGGTCGGCGCGTCGGAGGTCCCTTCTACGCTGTGGTGACCATCTCTGAGTGCGTCGGCGGAGGAGACGAGACCATGATGAGCAAGAACTGCGGCTCATGCGGACGGGCGAAGCCGCTCGACGAGTTCAACCGGAAGGCGTCCAGACCCGACGGGCTCCAGGAGGTATGCCGTGAGTGCAACCGCCGGTCGTCGCGCGCGTACTACGCGCGCAATCGTGAACATCACGTACGGGTCATCGTGGAACGCACCGCGAAGCGGCGCGCCGAGGCGAAGGCGTTCCTGGTCATCTACCTACGCGCTCACCCGTGCGTGGATTGCGGCGTCGCCGACCTGCGCGTACTCGACTTCGACCACAGACCGGGCGCTGACAAGCGCAAGGACGTGATGGCGATGGTCAAGCAGGGGTTCAGCATCGCGAAACTGTCGGAAGAGATCGCCAAGTGCGACGTGAGGTGCCGCAACTGCCATGCGATCGCGACGCTTGAACGCGTCGGTGAGAACTGGCGATCGCGAGCGATGCACGATCTGGCCTCGGGCTGAACGCGGCTCAGCCGTTGCCGTTGCCGTTGCCACGCCCGCTGTTGCCGCCGCCGTTGCCCTTGCCGTTGCCGTTGTTGTTCCCCGGGCCGCTGTTGTCGTTGACGTCCCCGCCGCCCGTGTCCGCCGGCGGCACCTGGTCCGCCGGCGGCTGCTCCGCGGGCACGGTGGCCGGCGCTTCCTCGACCGGAGCCTCCTCCGTGGGAACCGGCGGAGCCAGTTCCTCCGTGGGCGATGCGGGTGCGGGGTTCGGTTCGGCAGACCAGCTGTTCGCCATCAGCACCGTGCCGAGCGCGAGTGCGATCGCGAGCAGAGCAGCGACGACCACACCGATCATCAGGGCACGACGTGAGGGGCGCCGATGATCCTCCGGAACGGTCGGGACCGATGCCGAGGTGCCCGTCTGTGCTGAATCTGCCGACGCAAGCGCGGCGGCACGAGCATCGCGGCGGAGCATTCCACTCGCCAGCGCGCCCTGGGGACCCGCGAGAAGGGCAGGGCTGGGAAAGACCTTGGTGGGGTCGGTGACGGGCATCGCGACGGGCACGGTCGACGGGTCGGCTGCTGCGCGGGCGACGGTGTTCTCCATCGCAGCCAGGCGGGATGCCGCCGTCACCACCTCTAGTGCGGTGGGCCGGTCGTCCGGCCGGATCGCCGTCATCCCGCGCAGCAGCCCCTGCCAAGACGGATGGAGCGACTCCGGGATCTCGGGTGCCGACGACAGCCGTGCGACGACGGTGCCGATGCCTTCTGCATCGCCGAAAGGGCGTTCGCCGGTCAGCGCCTCGATCAGGAGCAGACCGAACGCATAGATGTCGGCGGCCGGGGCGGGCGGGACCCCTCGCGCCTGCTCGGGCGCCACGTACGCCATGGTGCCGACGATGACCCCTGGTGTGGTCACACGTGCCGTGTCCATCAAGTACGCGATGCCGAAGTCTGCGAGCTTCGCGCGCCACTCCCATCCGGGTCGCGGAGATGACCACAGCAGCACATTCGAGGGCTTGATATCGCGATGCACGACCCCGTGCTCGTGCGCGACATGCAGGCCCTCCGCGATGTCGATCGCGATCGATGCGACGATCTTCGGATCGACGGGTCCGCGCGCGATGAGGTCCCGCAGGGTGATCCCGTCGACGTGCTCCATGACGAGGTAACTGGTCTCGCCCGCGCCGACGCGAGCGTCGAACACGGTGACGAGGGAATGGTGACTCAGCGAGGCGAGGAGGGTCGTCTCTGACAGTGCGCGCTCCACGGAGTCGATGCCGTCGGTGGGTTCGCGGAACACCTTCACCGCCACCGAGCGTTGGAGGTGGGTGTCTTCTGCGCGATAGACGCGGGCCATCCCGCCCTCGCCGATACGCTCATGCAGGACGTAGCGATCGTCCAAGATCTCGCCGGTGGACAACTCCTCCGACGCGCGCAGGTCTGTCACGTGTCCTCCCACCTGGCGTCCGCACCCCTCCGGCGCAACCCCAGGCCTCCTCTCACGTTAGACAGGGCGACTGATCGGCCCCACGGCCTTGACTCTTGCGCGATCGCGTGCAATGCGCGACGAAGCCGCCGGCGTCACCTCGCAGACGCCGGCGGCCTCACCGCCCCCCAAGCCGGCCGAAGCCGGCCTCGGTCACTGTGCCGGAGGCATCAGGACCGCGTCGATGAGATACACAGTGGCGTTGGCCGTCTGAACGCCGCCGCAGATCACGTTCGCATCGTTGACCATCCAGGCGTCCCCGCTGCCGGTCACCTCGAGATCGGCGCCCTGCACGGTGGTGTGCATGCCGGCGATGTCGGCGGGCTCGATCCGCCCGGGCACCACGTGGTAGGTGAGGATCGACGTCAGCGTGGCCGTGTCGGTCTTGAGCGCCTCGATGGTGGCGGGGTCGATCGCGGCGAAGGCGTCATCGACCGGCGCGAACACCGTGAACTCGTCGCCGTTGAGGGTGTCGACGAGGTTCACCTCGGGGTTCAGCTGGCCGCTCACCGCAGCAGTGAGGGTGGTCAGCATCGGATTGTTGGATGCCGCGACCGCCACGGGATCGGCGGACATGCCCTCGATCGAGCCGTCGCCGTCCGGCACGGCCTCGGCATAGGCGGCGCAGCCCGGGCCGACAAGGTCCGCGGCGGGGTCGGCCGCCATCGGCTCCTCGCTCGACTCCATCGCGGGTGTCGACGGTTCGGCCGACGGTTCGGCGGCCGAGCCGCCCATCGAACAGGCGGACAGCGCGAAGGTCGCGGCGACGGCGAGAGCGAGCCCGGCCGACAGACGCTTCCTGGTGGTGCGAGACATGTCTTCCTCCTCCATGCGGTCGTGCGACCGCGGTCTGGTGGCCCCCGGTGCGGGGAGCGTGCCGCAGGAGCGGCTACACGGTGTCTTCGGAGGGGTCGGCGGAACGGATTGGAAGAATCGGATGCCGATCTCGAGCACGCCCGCATCCCGTCGCCTGACCAATCCGAACGGGGCTCCGGAGCGAACAACCCCGTGACACCTAGGGGGACGCATGGAGCTCGTCATCATCGGTCTGCTCGGCGGACTCATCACGGGGATCTCGCCGTGCATCCTGCCGGTGCTGCCGGTCATCTTCCTGACCGGCGGCGCGCAGTCCGCCCGGTTCTCGTCGGATGCACCCGACGCACCTGCTCCCGCATCGCGGTGGCGGCCGTACCTCGTGATCGCCGGGCTCGTCACCAGCTTCACGCTCGTGACGCTGCTGGGGTCGCTCCTGCTCGGCCTGCTCGGTCTGCCGCAGGACGTGCTGCGCTGGGCGGGGATCGCCGTGCTGGTGCTAATCGGGATCGGACTCCTGGTGCCGCGGTTCGAGCGGCTGCTCGAGAAGCCGTTCCAGCGGCTGGCGCGCCGCTCCGAGGTGCAGAACGGCGGGAGCGGCTACGGCGTCGGGCTGGCGCTCGGCACGGTGTTCGTCCCGTGTGCGGGGCCGGTGCTGGCTGCGATCATCGTCGCCGGCTCGACCGGCCGGGTCGACCTCGGCACGGTCGTGCTGACGCTCTCGTTCGCGGTGGGGGTCTGCATCCCCCTGCTCTTCTTCGCGCTGGCGGGCCGCGGTCTCGTCGAGCGCATCCGCGCGTTCCGCACGCACGAGCGCGGCCTGCGGATCGCCGCCGGCGTGGCCATGCTCGCGCTCGCCGTCGGGCTCGTGTTCAACGTGCCGCAGCTTCTCCAGCGGCTCGTGCCCGACTACACGGCGGGCGTGCAGCGTCAGCTCACCGACAATCCCGACGCGCGTCGGGCGCTCGACCTGGGCGGTCTGGTCACCGACGAGAACCGGGATCTCGACAAGTGCACCAACGGCGCGGCGGAGCTCGAGTCCTGCGGTGCGGCGCCGAGCATCCGCGGCATCGACGGGTGGCTGAACACGCCGGACGGCGCGGCGATCGATCTCGCGGACCTGCGTGGCGAGGTGGTGCTGATCGACTTCTGGGCGTACTCCTGCATCAACTGCCAGCGGAGCATCCCGCATGTCGTCGCGTGGGACGACGCCTATCGGGATGCCGGACTGCAGGTGATCGGCATCCACTCACCCGAGTACGCCTTCGAGAAGGATGCCGCGAACGTCGCCGCAGGCGCGCGGAACTTCGGCATCACGTACCCGGTGGCACTGGACAACAGCCTGTCGACGTGGACGAACTACCGGAACCGCTATTGGCCGGCGCACTACCTGATCGACGCAGAGGGGACGGTACGGCACATCGCCTTCGGCGAGGGCAACTACGCCGCGACCGAGAAGCTCATCCGCGAGCTGCTGCAGGACGCCGACCCCGGTGTGGCGCTGCCGAAGGCGACCGAGGTCGCCGACGACACCCCGGATGCGGGCACGCGCACGCGCGAGACGTTCCTCGGATCGGCGAAGGACGTCAACTACGCCGGCGAGCCGGCATATCGCGCGGGCGAGGGGGAGTACCGGCTACCGGACGACCAGACGGCCGACTCGTTCGCCCTGGACGGCGCGTGGCGGGTGGAGACGCAGTACGCCACCCCGTCGGGGAGCGCAGGTGGCGGCATCCGTCTGCAGTTCCATGCCGAGGAGGTCCGCATGGTGCTCGCCGGCGAGGGCGAGGTGCGCGTGCGTCTGGACGACGGCCGGGAGGAGACGCTGGCCGTGTCGGGCACGCCCCGTTCGTATGCCGCTGCGGAGACCGAGGACGAGGCGGCTCACGTGCTGGACGTGCTGGTCTCGCCGGGAGTCGAGGTCTACTCGTTCACGTTCGGCTGATGCCGCGTGCGGTCAGGTCGGGGGAGGTGACGTAGGGCATGCTGGTGGACATGGTGATCGACGGGATCGACGTGCCGGAGGACGGCACGGAACCGGTCGACCGCATCGGAGAGCTGCTGCTGCGGGTGGCGGCCGGCGACCAGGCAGCTTTCGCGCGCGTCTACGACCTGCTCTCGCCTCGCGTCTTCGGTCTGATCCTGCGGGTGCTGGTGGACCGGGCGCAGAGCGAGGAGGTGCTGCAGGAGGTCTTCCTCGAGGTGTGGCAATCCGCATCGCGGTTCGCTCCGAACAGAGGTCAGGGGAGATCGTGGGTCCTCACGATCGCGCACCGCCGGGCTGTGGACCGTGTGCGGGCCTCGCAGTCGAGCACGGATCGCGACGTGCGGGCAGGATTCCGCGACCTCGGCGTAGCCCATGACGAGGTCGCAGAACAGGTCGAGCTGCGCATCGAGGGGGAGAGGGTGACGACCGCGCTGTCGGCACTGCCCGACGCCCAGAAGGAAGCGCTGACCCTGGCGTATTACGGGGGTTACAGTCAGAGCGAGATCGCGGCCCTCGTGGGAGCGCCGCTGGGCACGATCAAGACGAGGATGCGGGACGGATTGTCCCGCCTGAGAGCAGAGATGGGGGTGACCGCGTGATGGACGAGGAGGAGTTCGCCCAGCTCGCCGCAGGCGCGGCGCTGAACGCGCTGTCGCCCGCCGACCGCGAGGCGTTCGAGGCCGCGCGCCGCCGGCACCCCGAGTGGGAGGGGCTGGTGGACGCGGATGCCGCGACCGCCGCCGCCCTGGCCGACACCGTCGCCGAGGCCTCGCCGCCGCTGACCCTGCGGTCGACGCTGCTGGCGCAGATCGCCACGACGCCTCAGCTGCCCGCGATGGACGCCTCAGCCGCGGCCGCCGCCGAACCGGTCGCGGCATGGTCGGAGAGCCGCGATGAGCCCGCGGCCGAACCGCCGCCGGCGACCGCGGTGATCCAGGCGGCCTCGCGGCGCCGCTGGACCCGCGGCATCCTCGGACTCGCGGCATCGCTGGTGCTGCTCGTGGCGCTGGGGCTCGGCGCGGCCATGCTCAACGACTACGTCAACCGGCCCCCCGAGGTCGTCGCGCTGCAGCAGATCGAGGATGCGCCCGACGCGCAGTCGGCGACGGTCGAGGTCACCGACGGCGGCACGGCGACGGCGCACTGGTCGGAATCGGTCGGCAAGGCGGTTCTCGTGTCGCAGGGACTTCCGCAGATCGCCGACGACGAGAGCTTCGAGCTGTGGTTCGTGCGCGACGGCACCGCCGTGTCGGCGGGGACTTTCGACTCGACGGACGGCGAGGCGACCGCGGTGCTCGACGGCTCCGTGGAGCCCGGGGATGTCATCGCGGTGACGATCGAGCCGCAGGGCGGCTCGCCGACCGGCGAGCCGTCGACGGAGCCGATCGTGAAGATCCCCACCGCGTGAGGCCAGGAGGCCGGTGGCGGGGCCTGATGATCCCGGTAGCCTGAAGTACGTGGTTTCCGCCCCGCAGACGACTCAGACGCTCGCGCACCTCCGCCGCGCTCGCGATCTCATCGACCGCGCCTACGCCGAGCCCCTCGATGTGCCCACGATGGCGACCCAGGCGCTCATGTCGCCCGCGCACTTCTCGCGAGAGTTCAAGGCCGCCTACGGCGAGACCCCGTACGCGTACCTCATGACCCGGCGGATCGAACGGGCGATGGCGATGCTGCGCGAAGGCGTCTCGGTGACGGATGCCTGCACCGCCGTCGGTGCGACGTCGCTCGGTTCGTTCAGCTCGACGTTCACCGAGATCGCGGGAGAGACCCCGAGCTCGTACCGCTCGCGCTCGCACGACGCCGCCGAGGCGATGCCGCTGTGCGTCGCGAAGATCCTCACCCGGCCGACGCGGTACGTCTGACGCGAATCGGCTCAGCGCAGCGCCCGAGTCGCTGCTGGTGAACCGAGCAGGATCGGAGAAGCGCGCGCTCGCGGAGGCTCGTAGCGTGGCAGGCATGACGAACATCGCTCTGGCATACAGCCCCATCACCGTCGACGACGTCGACGCCGCCATCCCCTTCTACCGCGACGGCCTCGGTCTCGAGGTCGTCAACGACGTCTCCTACGACGGTCACCGCTGGGTGAGCTTCGGCTTCCCCGGCCAGCCCGGGCTGTCGCTCGTCGTATCCGACCCGTCGGCGGGCCGCTCGCCCGACGATGGCGAGGCGCTCCAGCGCCTCGTCGTGAAGGGATCCGGCCCCGGACCCTACGTCTTCACGACGAGCGACCTCGACGGGACTTTCGAGCAGCTGCGCGCGTTCGGTGCGGAGGTGCTCCAGGAGCCCAAGGAACAGGGCTGGGGACCGCGAGACTGCGCGTTCCGCGACCCGGCCGGCAACCACATCCGCATCAACCAGGTTTGAGCAGGGCGCCATGTGCCTGCCTTGGGCAGCCGCGATGCAGCGCGAGCCGGTGCTCGCCGCGGCGGGTAGCCTGGACCGAATGAGCGATTCGTCCAGGGAGTTCCACAAGCCCGTCCGACGGCCGGCGGAGGTCTTCGACCGGGCCTTCGCAGCCGAGGACCCGGCCGAGGTCTCCCGCGTCGCGCACACCACCGCGCACGCCCTGCTCTCGCGGGTGCGGGCCGACCCCGATGGCGGCGTCGTCGAGCGGCTGGTCTCGTTCACCGACGAGCACGGCATCGACGACCTCGCCGAGCTGTGGTCGCGTTCGCCCGCGAAGACGCTGCCCGGCGCGCTGTGGCGGCTGTACCTGGTGCAGCTCATGATCCACGACGACCCCCGCACGGCCGCGCTCCTGTACGAGCGCGGCCGGGCGGAGCTCGCCTCCGCCGACGACGTCGTGGCCGGCGCGCCTTCTCCCGCCGGACCCGACGAGCTCGTCGCCCTGGTCGACACCATCCTGCGGGGCCTGTTCCAGGGCGATTTCGCTGTTGCTCTCGACCGTGCGGCCGCGTTCTGCCGTGTGCAGGCGTCCGGCGCCACGCACGTCGCCGACGACTACGAGACGACGGAGCCCGATCGCGCGTCGACTTTCACGACACGCGCTCTGCGCCTGTCGGATTACGCCGCCGATCTCTCGGCCTGCGCCGCGCTGTGGCGCCGCGACGCCCTGAGCTGAGGCATCCGCTCGCTCAACCCGCGACAGGGCGGATCGCTCTTGGCGAGTCGCCAGAATGCGCGTGTGAGTGGTGGGTTCTTGGCGAGTCGCCAAAATGCGCGTCCGGGTCGGTCTGGCGAGTCGCCAAGAAAGTCGTCGGCGAGCGGATGCCGGGTGGGAAACAGGGCTGAGAGCCGGTGGCGGACTCGCCGGGCGGCAGAACGCCGCAGTGCTCACACCGCTTCGCGGGAGAGGCATTCTGCTCCGCCTCGAGTCGCGCAGCAGCGACGAGGTAGAGAGGTGCCGGGCCGCAGAACGCCTCTCGGCGCGAGGCCGCTCGGAGCGGCAGAAGATGGAGCCCGGGGTTACTGCGGCCCGGCCGTTCCAGTGTAACGGAGAGGCGGGGCGTGGCATTCCCGAGCGCTTAGGCTCTGGGCATGGCACTGCTCTTCGCGCTCGTCATCGACCCCGCGGCATCCGATGATCCCCGCTCCGAATTCGCCGATACCTTCCGGGTCATCGACCCGTCAGCGCCGGCGCTGAGTGTCGGCGAATTGAGCACGCAGCGCGGCGACGGCATCTTCGAATCGATCGGCGTCGTCGACGGTCACGCCCAGGAGACGGAGGCTCATCTCGAGCGGCTCGCGCACTCCGCGCGCATCTGCGACCTCACCGCGCCGAATCTCGCGCAGTGGCGGGCCGCGGTGCAGATCGCCGCGCAGCACGCGCCGCGCCACGGCGAGGGCGTCATCAAGCTCATCCTGAGCCGCGGGGTCGAGCACGGCCCTGCGCCCACGGCATGGGTGACGGTGGCCGCTGCCGCCGACAACACCGCCGTGCGCGAGCACGGCATCCGCGTCGTCACACTGGACCGCGGCTACGGCATCGACACCCCGGCGAAGGCGCCCTGGCTGCTGCTGGGCGCCAAGACCCTGTCGTATGCGGTCAACATGGCCGCGATCCGTGAGGCGAAGCGCCGCGGCGCCGACGATGCGGTCTTCGTCACCTCGGACGGTTTCGTGCTCGAGGCCCCCACCGCCTCGCTGATCCTGCGCATCGACGGCCGTTTCGTCACGCCCGCGCCGAACGGCGGCATCCTTCACGGCACGACGCAGCTGAGCCTCTTCGCCCACCTCGAGGAGGAGGGACACGCCACCGGCTACGCCACGCTTCCCATCAGCGCTCTGGCCGAGACCGATGCCGCGTGGCTGGTGTCGAGCGTGCGTCTGGCGGCGCCCATCACGGCGATCGACGGCGTCGAGATTCCGGTCGACGCCGAGCTCACGGCATCCTTCAATCGCTACCTGCTCAGCCCGCGCGACTGAGCGCGAGGGGATTCCACGACGAAGCCCCCGCCGAACGGCGAGGGCTTCGAGTCTGCAGTCGTCCGGGTCACCCGAATCGGCCGGAGACGTAATCCTCCGTGGCCTGCACGGTCGGCGTCGTGAAGATCGCCGTCGTGTCATTGTACTCGATGAGCTTGCCCGGCTTTCCGGTGCCGGCGATGTTGAAGAAGGCGGTCTTGTCGCTGACGCGCGACGCCTGCTGCATGTTGTGCGTCACGATGACGACCGTGTAGTCGTTCTTGAGCTCGCCGATCAGCTCCTCGATCGCGTAGGTCGAGATCGGGTCCAACGCCGAGCACGGCTCGTCCATCAGCAGGACGTCGGGGGCGACGGCGATCGCGCGGGCGATGCACAGTCGCTGCTGCTGACCGCCCGACAGGCCCGAGCCGGGCTTGTCGAGCCGGTCCTTGACCTCGTTCCAGAGGTTCGCGCCGCGCAGCGACTTCTCGACGAGGGCGTCGGCATCCGACTTCGCCATGCGCTTGTTGTTGAGCTTGACGCCCGCGAGCACGTTCTCCTTGATCGACATCGTCGGGAACGGGTTGGGGCGCTGGAAGACCATGCCGACCTGACGGCGGACCAGCACCGGATCGACGCCCGAGCCGTAGAGGTTGTCGCCGTCGAGGAGCACCTCGCCCTCGACGCGGGCGCCGGGGATGACCTCGTGCATGCGGTTCAGGGTGCGCAGGAAGGTGGACTTGCCGCAGCCGGAAGGTCCGATGAACGCGGTGACGCTTCGCGGCTCGATCGAGAGTGTCACACCCTCGACGGCGCGGAAGTCGCCGTAGTACACGTTGAGGTCGTTGACTTCGATGCTCTTGGACACGGTGGTGGTTCTTTCGGGTTGGTGGGTCAGCGACCGGTCTTGGGGGAGAACACCCGGGCGACGAGCCGCGCGACGAGGTTGAGGACCATCACGATGAGGATGAGGGTCAGGGCGCCGGCCCAGGCGCGGTCGATGTACGCCTCGGGCGGGATGCCCTGGTTCATGTACTCCGTGTACGTGAACACGGGGAGGGTCTGCATCCGACCGTCGAAGAGGTCGTAGTTCATGCTGTTCGTGAAGCCGGCCGTGATCAGCAGCGGTGCGGTCTCCCCGATGACGCGAGAGATCGAGAGCATGATCCCGGTGGTGATGCCGGCGATGGAGGTCGGAAGCACGACCTTGACGATCGTCAGCCACTTCGGCACGCCCAGCGCATACGACGCCTCGCGCAGCTCGTTCGGCACGAGCCGCAGCATCTCCTCCGTCGAGCGGACCACGACGGGGATCATCAGCACCGACAGGGCGACCGAGCCCATGAAGCCCATGCGGGCGCCGGGGCCGAGGAACAGCGAGAAGAGTGCGTAGGCGAACAGGCCGGCCACGATGGACGGGATGCCGGTCATCACGTCGACGAGGAAGGTGATGCCTCGCCCGATCCGCTTGCCCTCGCCGTATTCGACGAGGTAGATCGCGGCCATCAGTCCGATCGGAATCGAGATCAGGGCGGCCATCCCCGTGATGAGCACGGTGCCGACGATCGCGTGCAGGGCGCCGCCGCCCTCGCCGACCACGTTGCGCATCGAGCTCGAGAAGAAGTCGGCGTCGAAGCGGGCGATGCCGTTGGAGACGACAGTCCAGGCGACCGAGACGAGCGGCACCATGGCGACGATGAACGCGGAGGCGACGAGACCCGTGATGAAGCGGTCGACAGCCTTGCGCCGGCTCTCGACGATCGCCGAGATCGTGAAGATGAGGACGAGGTAGACGATCCCCGACGTCACGAGCCAGCCGGCGACGTTGAGGCCCTCGCCCGAGCCCAGGGCGATGATGCCGAACACCGCGAGCATCACCGCGAGCGAGCCCGCGACGAGCGCCCAGACCGCCCAGGTGGGCAGGTGACCGGTGGTGAGCTGCGATCGCGTCGGGGCGACGCTCGCGCGGGGAGGCGTGGCGGTGATGGTCATCAGTTGGCCCCCGAGAATTCCTTGCGGCGATTCACGATCCACCGCGCGATGAAGTTGACCGCGAACGTCACGATGAACAGGATCAGCCCCGTTGCGATCAGGACGTTGATGTTCGTCGCGAACGCTTCGGGGAAGGTCAGGGCGATGTTCGCGGCGATGGTCGACGGGTTCGTCGACGTGAAGAGCTTGAACGTGACGGTTCCGGTCGCCGAGAGCACCATGGCGACGGCCATCGTCTCGCCGAGCGCACGGCCCAGGCCCAGCATGGACGCCGACACGATGCCGCTGCGCCCGAACGGCAGCACCGCCATGCGGATCATCTCCCAGCGGGTGGCGCCGAGGGCGAGAGCCGCCTCTTCGTGGAGGACAGGCGTCTGCAGGAAGATCTCACGGCAGATCGCGGTGATGATCGGCACCACCATCACGGCCAGGACGATGGCGGCGGTGAAGATGGTGCGGCCGGTCGCGGAGACATCGCCGCCGAAGAGCGGGAACCAGCCCATATTGGCGTTGAGCCAGGCGTAGACCGGCTGCACGGCGGGGGCGAGCACCAGGATGCCCCACAGACCGAAGACGACGGAAGGCACCGCCGCGAGGAGGTCGACGACATAGCCCAGGCTCTGGGCGAGCCGCCGGGGTGCGTAGTGGGAGATGAAGAGCGCCACCCCGAGCGACAGCGGGACCGCCATGATGAGCGCCAGGATCGCAGCCCACACGGTGCCGAACAGCAGCGGCCAGACGTAGTCCCAGAAGTTCGTGGTGAGCAGCGAGGCGTCCTCGGGGCTCGCGCCGATCGCCGGCACCGACTGCACGATCAGGAAGATCGCGACCGCCGCGAGGGTGACGAGGATCATCGAGCCGGCGGCGAGAGCCGTGCCCGAGAACCATCGGTCGCCTGGGCGCTGTCTGGCCGGGATCTTCGTCGCGGCGGGGGCGGCTGTCATGTCATCCGTCCTGGTCGGGGATGGTCTTCCTGATCCGCATCAGGCCCCGGACGCACCGTGAGGTGCGCCCGGGGCCGATGAGGATGTCAGCTGATCTGGTCGATCGCGGCCTGAGCCTTCTCGGCGAGCTCGGTCGAGATGGGCGCGCTGCCGGCGTTGTCGGCGGCGGTCTGCTGACCGGCCTCGCTGACGGCGGTGGTGAAGAAGCCCTTCACCAGAGCCGCGGCGTCGGCGTCCTCGTAGTCGACGCAGCCGATGAGGTAGCTCACGAGCATGACCGGGTAGGCGCCGGACTCCTCGGTGGTGCGGTCGATCGCGAATGCGAGGTCGGTCGACGCGCGACCCTCCTCGAGCGGCGAGGCGTCGAGTGCGATGGCGGCGCCCTCAGCGGACGGCTCCACCCACTCCGAGCCCACCTGGACGCTGACGGTCGTCAGGTCGGCGGTCTGCGAGTGGTCCGCGTAGCCGATCGTGCCGTTGCCGCCCTTGACGGCGTTGACGACGCCGGAGGTGCCCTGAGCAGCCTCGCCGCCCTGGATCGGCCACTCCTCGACGGAGTCGTAGGTCCAGACGTCGCCCGCGGTCTGCGCGAGGTAGTCGGTGAAGTTGGCCGTGGTGCCCGACTTGTCGGAGCGGTGAACCGGGGTGATCGCCAGGTCCGGGAGGGTGACGCCGTCGTTCGTGGCGGCGATCGCCGGGTCGTTCCAGTTCGTGATGGTGCCGGCGAAGATGCCCGCGATGGTGGCCGGGTCGAGGTTGAGCGCGTCGACGCCCTCGACGTTGAACGCGATGGCGATCGGCGACACGTACGCCGGGATCTCGACGATGTCGGAGCCCTCCGCGCAGGCGTCGAACGGGCCGGCCTCGAGCTCTTCGGTCTTGAACGCACGGTCCGACCCGGCGAACTCGACAGCGCCCGACTGGAACGACTCCCGGCCGGTGCCCGAGCCCTGCGGGTCGTAGTTGACGGTGACGTCCGCGTTGGCGGTCTGGAACTCGGCGGTCCAGGCCTGGACCGCGACCTGCTGGGAGGTGGCGCCCGAGCCGTTGAGCGTGCCGGTCAGGGCCGGACCTTCGCTGGCGGTCGGGGCGTCGCCGGAGGCGGTCTCGTTGGAGGCGCAGCCTGCGAGGGCGAGGGCCGCGATTGCGGCGACAGCGCCCACCTGGGCGATGCGAGAGATCTTCACTGTGTGAATCCTTCACGTGTCAGAGAAACAGGCCCGGGAAGGCCTTCGGGTTCGAACCCGGTGCGGGGTTCGTCTGAAACGTAGGCTCGGACTCTTAAGAGAGTGCGCTGCGCGGGTGAACGGGAGGTGAACAGGATGCCGACATCCATGCGTCGGCATCGACGTCCGGCGCCGTTCGGCCGCGGAATCCCGGGACTCCGGAGGGACGCTGTTCACCTGCGCCGCTGACGCGATCCGTCGGTCAATCCTTCGGGATGTGCGTCTCGATGGCGACGATGCCCGAGCCGGGGTTGTCGACCGACATGTGCACGACCGAGAAGGCCGCGGGCTCCAGCGCCGAGGCACTGCCGAGGTACGACCCGCGCAGCGTGCCGGTCGCGAGCGCCAGTTCGTTGAGGATGTCGGGAAGCACCGGCCCATGACTGCACACCACGGAGGGCTTGCGTGCACGGACCCGTTCGCCCACGACGGTGCGGGCATCGGACTTGCCGACTTCCCACGACTCCTGGCCGATCAGTCGCGTGGTGTCGATCTTGCGGCCGAGCGCTGCCGACAGCGGTTCGACCGTCGTGACGCAGCGCACCGCCGGGCTCGACACGATCTTGCGGACGCCGAAGGCGAGCAGCGGGCCGACGATCGAGGCGGCCTGCCGGTGACCGCGCGGAGAGAGGGGGCGGCTCGCCTCCTTCCCCTTCCATTCCTCCCGCGGCACAGCTTTGGCGTGCCGCAGGGCCACGATCGGGAAGGTCCGCAGCACCCCCTCGTCGATCAGCCGGACGAAGTACTCCAGGATCTCGGCGTCGACGGGGTAGCTGAGGCGGCGGAGCGCCTTCTTCGGCGAGACCCACTCGATGGCGGCGATCTCCTTGTTGGGCACGAAGGCGGACGCGCGGATGGCCGCCTCCGTCGCCTCCGCGGCCCAGTAGTGCACGATCTTCGTGCGCTTGCTGGGCAGCCGATAGCGCGAGACGCCGACGGGCACGCCGAGGGCGACACGGATGCCGGTCTCTTCGTGGATCTCGCGGACCGCCGTCTCGGCGAGCATCTCGCCGGGGTCGACCTTGCCTTTGGGAAGTGTGACGTCGCGATACTTCGTGCGGTGGATCAGGAGCACGCGCAGCTTGCCGTCGACGACACGCCAGACGACGCCCCCGGCCGCGTAGACGGCCGTCTCGGTCATCGCACCGCTCGTGCTCGCCGGCGGCGCTGCACGTTCGTCATGGTGCGGTCCTGGAGATCCAGGAGCAGCTTGCCGTCCTCGCCGATGTTGTGGCGCACCCACTCACCGTCGGCTTGGAGATGCCACGAGCTGGTGGTGTCGCTCATCGCCAGCGTGAAGAGGTCGTTGAGCTCCTTGACGTGGGCCGGCGTCGACACGCGGACGAGCGCCTCGACCCGGCGGTCGAGGTTGCGGTGCATCATGTCGGCGCTGCCGATGTAGACCACGGCGTCGCCGTCGTTGTGGAAGGCGAAGATGCGCGAGTGCTCCAGATAGCGGCCGAGGATGGACCGCACGGTGATGTTCTCGCTCATGCCCGCAACACCCGGCTTCAGCGCGCAGATGCCCCGCACCCACACCTCGACCTTCACTCCGGCCTGGCTGGCCCGGTAGAGCGCGTCGATGATCTGCTCGTCGACCATCGAGTTGACCTTGATGCGCACGCCGGCGGCCTTGCCGGCGAGCGCGTTGCGGCGCTCCTTCTCGATGAGCCGCAGCAGGCCCTTGCGCAGGTGGAGAGGCGCGACGAGGAGGCGCTTGAACTTCTTCTCGATCGCGTAGCCGCTCAGCTCGTTGAACAGGCGCGTGAGGTCGCGACCCACGACGTCGTCGGCTGTGAAGAGGCCGAAGTCCTCGTACACGCGGCTGGTCTTCGGGTTGTAGTTCCCGGTGCCGATGTGGCTGTAGCTGCGGAGAACGCCGTTCTCCTCGCGGATCACGAGCGCCAGCTTGCAATGCGTCTTGAGGCCGACCAGGCCGTAGACGACGTGCACGCCGGCCTTCTCGAGCTTGCGCGCCCAGACGATGTTGTTCGCCTCGTCGAAGCGGGCCTTGATCTCCACGAGCGCGAGCACCTGCTTGCCGGCCTCTGCGGCGTCGATGAGTGCCTCGACGATGGGGCTGTCACCCGAGGTGCGGTAGAGGGTCTGCTTGATGGCGAGGACGTGGGGATCCTTCGCCGCCTGCTCGAGGAACGCCTGCACGCTGGTCGCGAAGGACTCGTACGGGTGGTGCACGAGCACGTCGCCCTTGCGGATCGACGCGAAGATGTCGGGCCGCTCGTTGTTGTCGCCCGGCTGGAAGGCGACCGCGGTCGTCGGCAGGTGCGGCGTGAAGCGGAGGTCGGGCCGATCGATGCGCAGGTCGAACAGGCCGCGCAGATCGAGCGGGCCGGGGAGGCGGTAGACCTCCTGCTCGGTGACGTCGAGCTCTTTGACGAGCAGGTCGAGCGTCACGTCGTCCATGTCGTCGGTGATCTCGAGGCGGATGGGCGGGCCGAACCGGCGCCGCAGCAGCTCGGCCTCCAGCGCCTGGATGAGGTTCTCGGTCTCGTCCTCCTCGATCGCGACGTCCTCGTTGCGCGTGAGGCGGAACGCGTGGTGGTCGAGCACCTCCATGCCCGGGAACAGGTCGTCGAGGTGGTTCGAGATGAGGTCTTCGAGCGGCAGGTAGCGCACCGTGCCGGCCGCGGCAGGCAGCTCGACGAAGCGGGGCAGCATCGGCGGCACCTTCAGGCGGGCGAACTCCTGACGGCCGGTGCGGGCGCTGCGGATGCGGATCGCAAGGTTCAGCGAGAGTCCCGAGATGTACGGGAAAGGGTGGGCCGGGTCGACGGCGAGCGGCATCAGGACGGGGAAGACCTGCGCCTGGAAGTAGTCGTACAGCCGCGACCGCTCGGCCTCGTCGAGGGTGTCGTACGAGACGATCTGGATGCCCGCGTCGGCGAGCGCCGGCTTTACGAGCGATCGCCACGCCTCGGCGTGACGCAGTTGCAGGCGGCGCACTTCTCCCGAGATGTCGGCGAGCACGTCGGCGGGGGAGCGCCCGATGTTCGTGGGAAGCGCCAGACCGGTGACGATGCGGCGCTTGAGACCCGCGACGCGCACCATGAAGAACTCGTCGAGGTTGTTCGCGAAGATCGCCAGGAAGTTCGCCCGCTCGAGGGTGGGCAGGTTCGGGTCTTCGGCGAGTTCGAGCACACGCTGGTTGAAGGCGAGCCAGCTGAGCTCGCGATCCAGGTAGCGGTGGTCGGGAAGCTGCGAGTCGAAGACCTCCGAGAGGTCGAAGTCGTCGTCGTCCGCATCGCCCAGGCCGGCGTCGAGCACCTCGGGTTCGATCATCCCCTCATCATTGCAGGGTCACGTGACGAGAGTGTGAACCGTTCGTCTCGCTTCGCTCGCTCAGGACGGCGCAGGACGGATGCCGGAGGCCGAGGCATCCGTCTCCCTATGCGCCGGTGCGCTCGCGGGGGGCGGGTTCGGGCTCGTCCTCGTACACGTTGAAGCGGTAGCCCACGTTGCGGACCGTGCCGATGAGCTGCTCCATGTCGCCGAGCTTGGCGCGCAGGCGCCGAACGTGCACGTCGACCGTGCGGGTGCCGCCGAAGTAGTCGTAGCCCCACACCTCGCTGAGCAGCTGCTCGCGGGTGAAGACGCGGGACGGGTGCGTCGCGAAGAAATGAAGGAGCTGGAACTCCTTGTAGGTGAGATCGAGCGGTCGCCCGTGCACCTTCGCCGAATACGAGGACTCGTCGATCGTGATGCCCGACGTCTGGATGCGTGTCGAGACCTGCTCGGCCGACTGCCGGCCGACGGCGAGTCGGATGCGGGCGTCGACCTCGGCCGGGCCGGCGGTGAACAGGATGACGTCGTCGACGCCCCAGTCGGGCGAGACGGCGGTCAGACCGCCCTCGGTCACGATGAGCAGCAGCGGCGCATCCAGCCCCGTCGTGTTGAGGATCTTGCACAGCGACTTCGCGCCGACCAGGTCCACGCGGGCGTCGACGAAGATGATGTCGGCGCTCGGGGCGTTGACCAGCTGAGCGGGCTCGGCGGGGATCAGGCGCACGCGGTGGCTCAGCAGTTCGAGCGAGGGCAGCACGGGGCCGCCTCCGTGCGTGGAACTGAGAACCAGGAGCTGTGCCAATGGATCGCCTTCCCGGCGCGTGGGGGCGCGCCGCGAACCCCAGTGTAGAGCGTGGCCGCCCGCCCCTCCGTCCTGATGACCTTCGCGGGCCTCCGTGAGCCTTGCCGGCGTATCGCCGTGGATGCGCCGGGCGGCCTGATGGGCGATGATGGGGGCGTGGCCGTGCCTGAACTCGCACCTCGCCGCACCTTCGGCGGCATCGTCGCCGTGTGGGTGCTGGCGGCGCTCATCGCGATCGTGGTGGGCATCTTCGCGACACCCGACTGGCGCGCGGCGTGGCTGGGGGTCGGATTGGGCGGATGCCTCATCGCGGCGTTCGCGACGCAGCTCTGGTCGGGGCGCTCGCAGGGGTTCACCGAGCGCGTGGCGGCGGGGGTCCTCGGCGCGGCACTGGTGATGGGTGTGATCAGCCTCGGATTCGGGCTGGCCTCGCTCGTTCCCGGCTAGACTCGCTCGCATGGATCTCGTCGCGCTCGAACTGTTCTACGTGGGCCTGCTCGGTCTGGCGTCCCTCGCGATCGTCTTCGTCTCCGCGGTCGTCGTCAAGAACCTGTACCGCGGCCAGCGCTGACGGGTCGCGTCGTGCTCGACATCCCGACCGACCTTCCCGCGGAGCTCGTACCGCTGTCGTGGCTCATCGGCGTCTGGGAGGGGACCGGCGTCATCGACTACGGCGATCACGCCTACACCGGTGAGTTCACCCACCGGGTGAGCTTCAGCCACGACGGCGGCGACTATCTGAACTACTCGGCCGAGGCGTGGCTGCACAGCCCCACCGACCCCGAGGAGCGCACGCGTCTGGTGGCGGAGCTCGGGTACTGGCGGCTCGTCCTCTCGGCGACCGACGCCGATGCCGGCCCCGGCCTGCTGCCGGCGCTCGCCCCCGCTGTCGCGCGTACCGCCGACGACATCGAGCAGCTGCGCAACGCCGACGGCGGCTTCGACATCGAGGCGGCGCTCGTGCACGCCGACGGCGTCAGCGAGCTCTACCTCGGGCAGATCAAGGGCCCCCGCATCGACATCGCCACCGATGCCGTCGTGCGTCCGGCGAGTGCCAAGAACTACGCCGCCGCGACCCGCATGTACGGCCTCGTCGACGGTCACCTCCTCTGGGCCTGGGACATCGCCGCCCTCGGCTTCGAACTCGGCGCCCACGCGTCGGCCCGCCTCGCCAGGATCGAATGAACGCTGCGTCATCATCACGCACGGAATGAGCACGCATCCATGAGCACCTCTCTTATCAACTCGCCCCGTACGAGCAGAGCGATCGATGACTGACCCGTTCGCTGCCGTCCCGGGCGCCGTCGTGGACGATGCCGGCCTCCTGCACGTGGGCAGCCCTCTTGTCGAGCAGCGCCGCCTCGCCGCCGGTGCCGCGATCGCGCCGCGTCGCGATCGCGGGGTGATCGCGGTCCCGGGCGAGGACCGCCTCACCTGGCTGGACTCGCTGTCGTCGCAGGCCCTCGCCCGCCTCGCACCAGGCGTGAGCACCGAGCTGCTCATCCTGGATCCTCAGGGACACGTCGAGCACGCGGCATCCGTCGTCGACGACGGCGAGACCACCTGGCTCATCGCGGATCGCGCCGATCTCGCCGGCCTCTTCGACTGGCTGCGCAAGATGCGCTTCCGGCTGCGCGTGGATCCTCGCATCGCCGACGACGAGTACGCGGTCGTGGGCGGGACCGCCGCGGCGCTCGAGCGCATCTCGCCGGCCGCGCCGTCGGGCGTCGCGCTCGTCTGGCGAGACCCGTGGCCCGAAGTGGCACCGGGCGGGCATGCCTACGCCCCGGTCGACCCGCATCCCGGTGCCGAGCGCGACTGGGCCGAGGCGATCGTGACGCGTGCCGAAGAGCAGCGGATTGCGGATGCCGCGACTCGAGGAGAGCTGGAGCTCGCCGGCATCGCGGCGGCCGAAGCGCTGCGTGTGGCCGCATGGCGTCCGCGCTGGAGCACGGACGTCGACGAGCGGGCGCTGCCGCACGAGCTGGACTGGCTGCGCACCGCCGTCCACCTCGACAAGGGGTGCTACCGCGGCCAGGAGACGATCGCGAAGGTGCACAACCTCGGGCACCCGCCGCGGCGCCTCGTGGCACTGCAGCTCGACGGATCGGGCAGCGTCCTGCCCGAGCACGGTGCCGCCGTGCGGATCGGCGACGATGCGGTCGGGATCGTGACGTCGGCCGCGCTGCACTACGAGGAGGGCCCGATCGCGCTGGCGATCGTGCGCCGCACGACGCCGGTCGACGCGCCGCTCACGGTGGACACCGCCGACGGCCCGATCGCCGCGGCGCAGGAGATCGTCGTGCCGCCCGATGCGGGCGCGACCGCGAACGTCCCGCGGATCACCCGCCTGTCGCGCCGCGCGGCAGCGCAGTAGGAGCGCCGGCGGTGAGCGGCGACGGCGACACCGCCGCGATCACCCAGACCGTGCCCACCGGGTGGCGCGCCCGGCTCGACCTCCGGCCGCAGCTGGCGCGTGTCCGGGGATCCGCGATCGCGATCGTGCAGATCACCGTGGCGGCGACCGCTGCGTGGGCGTTCGCGCACTACGTTGTCGGGCACCCGGCACCGCTGCTCGCGGCGACCGTCACCATCTCGAGTCTCGGCTTGGTGCGCGATGCCCGACCCCGCCGCGTGCTCGAGACCGTCGTCGGCATGCTGGTCGGCATCCTCGTCGCGGAGGGGTTCGTCGTGGTCGTCGGGCCGGGGTGGTGGCAGCTCGCGCTGGCGCTCGGCGTCACCCTCCTCGTCGCCCGGTTCCTCTCGCCGTATCCGCCGTTCGCGATCATGGCCGGCATCCAGGCGTCGATCGTGATGTCGCTTCCGGCGTCGCAGCCCTTCTCGCGGCTGATCGACGGGATCGTGGGCGGTGTCGCCGCGCTGGTGGTCACCGCGCTCATCCCGCGCAATCCCCGCAGCGAGGAGGCGAGAGACGGGCACGCGGTGTTCGCGGCCGCCGATGCCGCCGCGCGCACCATCGTGCAGGCGCTGCGCCGCGGCGACGCGCTGCGCGCGACGCGGGGGCTCGAGAAGGCGCGCGGGATCGGCCCGCGGATCGACGAATGGCGCACGTCGCTGGAGTCGGGACTGGCCGTGGCGGGATTCTCGCCCTGGCTGCGGCCGCAGCGCGCCGAGCTGCGCCGCCATCAGGCGGTGCTGCAGGCCATGGACTTCGCCACGCGCAACCTCCGTGTGGTCGCGCGTCGGGCGGTGTACCTGTGTGACGACGGTCAGCGCCGCCCCGTGCCGGCGGAGCTCCTGGCCGAGTTGATGCGGGGCGCCTCGCTCGTGGGCGAGAGCCTCGACGACATCTCGTTCCAGCCCGCCGCCCAGGAGGCGGTGCGGGCGGTGGCGGTGCGCCTCGACCCGGCGCAGATCCTGCCCGACGGGTCGCCGGGGGAGCAGTACCTCATCACGGCGCTGCGCCCGCTGGCCGTCGACCTGCTGACCGCGACCGGCATGCCGTCGGCTGAGGCGCGCGCCCTGCTGCCGCGGCTGTGAGCTTCGGCCTCAGCGCGGCGCGACGGCCTCCCACGGCACGGTGACCTCGCCGAGGCGCCAGCGCGAGCGGTCGAGGATCGGCCAGCCGCCGGCGACGAGCGCCGACAGCGCCGTGCGCCAGCGATGCACCGGACCGAACGGCGAGACGCTGGCCGCACGGTCCCACTCGGCGTCCAGCGCGGCGAGGAAGTCGTGCACCCGCTCGCCGGGCACGTTGCGGTGGATCAGAGCTTTCGGAAGCCGCTCCGCGGCGACGGACGGATGCTGCAGCCCGGCCAGCCGCAGCGACACGGTGAGGGTTCGGGGCACGGCGTCGGGCCCGACCGCCGCCCAGGTCGCGATGCGCCCGATCTCGTCGCAGGTGCCCTCGACGAGCAGCCCGTCGGGGGCGAGACGCCCGGCCATCGTCGCCCAGGCCGCCGCGACCTCGGCCTCGCCGTACTGGCGCAGCACGTTGAACGCCCGCACGACGGCGGGACGGCGGCCGGCCGCCACCGGCACCTCGAACCCGCCGCGCGAGAACGAGACGCGGGCGTCGGGCGCGAACGACGTGCCGCCCGCGCGCACCTGCTCGAGCTGGGCGCGGGCGCGGGCGACACGGGCGGGATCGATCTCGAGGCCCAGGACCTCGACGTCGGGGCGCACCCGCACCAGCCGGGAGTGCAGCTCCAGCGCCGTGACACCGCTCGCGCCGTAGCCGAGGTCGACCACGAGCGGGTCGGATGCCCGGCGGAGCGCGGGCTGCCGTGCGATCCACCGATCCACGCGCCGCAGCCGGTTCGTGCCGGTCGTGCCGCGCGTGATCTGCCCGACCGGTCCCCGCGCCATCCCCCCATGATGCCAGGCGACACCGTCGAGCCGGCGGGTGCCGCCCGTCGTCACCGCGCCGGGGCGCGCGCCGTCGCCCCGATATCATGGGGCGCATGACCGCGCCCTATACGCTGATCCTCCTCCGTCACGGCCAGAGCGAGTGGAACAAGACCAACCAGTTCACGGGCTGGGTCGACGTCCGCCTCACCGAGCAGGGCAAGGCCGAGGCCGCGCGCGGCGGCGAGCTGCTCGCCGAGTCCGGCATCCTTCCCGACGTCCTCCACACCTCGGTGCTGAGCCGCGCCATCCAGACCGCCGACATCGCCCTCGACGCGGCCGATCGCCTCTGGATCCCCGTCAAGCGCTCCTGGCGCCTGAACGAGCGCCACTACGGTGCCCTGCAGGGCAAGGACAAGGCGCAGACCCTCGAGGAGTTCGGCAACGAGCAGTTCATGCTGTGGCGCCGCTCCTTCGACGTTCCGCCGCCGCCCCTGGCAGCCGATGACCAGTACAGCCAGGTCGGCGACCCGCGCTACGTCGGCATCGACGGCGAGGTGCCCGACACCGAGTCGCTGAAGATCGTGATCGACCGCATGCTGCCGTACTGGCACAGCGACATCGTGCCCGACCTGAAGGCCGGCAAGACCGTCCTCGTGACCGCGCACGGCAACTCGCTGCGCGGTCTGGTCAAGCACCTGGACGGCATCAGCGACGCCGACATCGCAGAGCTCAACATCCCCACGGGCATCCCGCTCGTGTACCGCCTCGACGAGAACCTCCGCCCGCTCAGCCCGGGGGAGTACCTCGACCCCGAGGCCGCCGCTGCCGGCGCCGCCGCGGTCGCGAACCAGGGCAAGGCCTGACGCTTCGCGTCTGACGCGCACAGAAGAGCGGATGCCTCGTATCGAGGCATCCGCTCTTGGCATGTCGGGCGGCGTGGCGCGCGGTGCTACTGCGGCTTGACGATGTCGATGGCGTCGGTGCTGGTCGTCCAGTCGCCCGTCGACAGGTAGGCGACCTTCTTCGCCACGGACACCGCGTGGTCGCCGAAGCGCTCGTGGTAGCGGCTGGCGAGCGTGGCGTCGACGGTGGCCGAGGGGTCGCCCTGCCAGCTGTCGCTCAGCACCTTCTCGAACACCGACACGTGCAGCTCGTCGAGCTTGTCGTCGGCGTTGCGGATCTCATCGATGAGGTCGCCGTCCTGGGTGCGCAGCAGCTCGGTGAGCTGACGAGCGGCCTCGACGTCGAGCTCTCCCATCTTGAGGAAGGTCGACTTCAGCCCCTTGGGGATGGCGCGCTCCGGGAACCGCATGCGCGTGAGCTGCGCGATGTGCTCGGCGATGTCGCCCATCCGCTCGAGCGACGCGCTCATGCGCAACGCGCTGACGACGATGCGCAGATCCCGCGCCACCGGCTGCTGACGGGCCAGGATCTCGATCGCGAGCTCGTCGAGTTCGACCGCCTTCTCGTCGATGATCGCGTCGGCCTCGATGACCTCCTCCGCGAGGGCGACGTCGCTGGTGCCGAACCCGCGCGTCGCCTTGTCGATGGCGACCGTGACGAGTTCGGCGATCTCGACCAGACGCCCCTGCACGTCCTCGAGGGACTGGTGGAAGACTTCGCGCATTCCGACGCACCTTTCGTGGTTTCGGGGAAGAGGCTCGCGCCCGCGCCCCGCCGATCATCGCCAGGGAAGGTTAACGGATGGTGCCCCCGCGGTGAACAGTACCGGGCTGATGCGGCAGCCTTCCCGTTCCCGTCGGATCGCGCCTCGCGCGTGCATCTACGCTGGTCGCATGGACACGACGCAGCTCGCGCTGCTCGCCCTCCTCGCGGGGATCATCATCGGCGGTTCGATCTCCGCCGTCGTGGTCGCGGCGATGCGGGCGCGCGACCGCGCACATGCGGAGATGTCCGTCGAGATCCCCGACGGCGTCCGCGGCGTGCTCCACGGGATGGATGACGCCGCCCTCGTCGTCGACGCGTCGTTCACGATCCTCGCCGCGTCGGCAGCCGCCGCCGCATTCGACCTCGTCGAAGGCGGCACGCTCCCGAGCGACGAGCTGCGCTCGCTCGTGCGACGCGTGCGGACGAGCGAGTCCGTCGTGACCGAGACCAGCGCGACCGAGACGATGCGCATCCGGCGCGGCGCGCCGCCGGCCGAGCCTCGCCTCGTGGTCGTCCGGGCGTCCCGGATCTCGCCCCGGCTGACCCTCTTCGTGCTGCGCGACATCACCGAACGCGAACGGGTCGAAGAGATGCGCCGCGACTTCGTCGCGAACACGAGCCACGAGCTCAAGACGCCGGTGGGCGCCGTGAGCCTGCTCGCCGAAGCGATCGAGTCCGCCTCCGACGACCCGCCGCAGGTGCGCATCTTCGCGACCCGGCTGCAGGCCGAGGCGAACCGGCTCGCCCTGCTGACCTCGCGGATCATGAACCTCTCCCGCCTGCAGGCCTCCGACGAACTGCCGCAGCGCGATGTCTCCATCGACGAGGTCGTCGCCTCCGCGCTCGATGCGCATGCGATTCAGGCGGACTCGGCGGGCGTCGAGGTGGTGCGCGGCGGCGTCCGCGGCCTGTACGTCCACGGTGACGCCCAGATCCTGAGCGAGGCGGTGGGCAATCTCATCGCGAACGCCATCGCCTATTCGCCCCGCGGCTCGAGCGTGGGGGTGGGTATCAAGGCCGTCGACCGCGTCGTCGAGATCGCGGTGACCGATCGCGGCATCGGCATCGCCGAGGGCGAGCAGGATCGTGTCTTCGAGCGCTTCTACCGCGCCGATCCGGCACGCGCCCGACGCACCGGCGGCAGCGGGCTGGGACTCTCGATCGTCAAGCATGCGGCGCAGCGACACGGCGGGGAGGTGCGCCTCTGGTCGCGCCCCGGCCGCGGGTCGACGTTCACCATCCGGCTGCCGCAGATCGACGCACCGGAGATCGAGCCCGCGGCCAAGCGCGGGCGCAAGAGGAAGCGGCCGACCGCGACCGCCGCCGGCGCTGCGACCCCCACCACTGCTGCTCCTGCTGCCGCCGGCGGCGGGACGGCCACCCGAACCACCGCCGGCCCCGCTGCCGGTGAGAGCCTCGCCTCCGGCAGGAATGGAGATCCCGCATGACCCGCGTCTTGATCGTCGAGGACGAACCCGATCTCGCCGACCCGCTCGCCTACCTCCTGCGCCGCGAGGGGTACGACGTGGAGATCGCCGAGGACGGCCCGGCCGCCCTCACCTCGTTCCGCGAACGCGGCGCCGATATCGTGCTGCTCGACCTGATGCTGCCCGGGATGCCGGGGACCGAGGTCTGCCGGCAGATCCGCACCACCTCGGCGGTTCCCATCATCATGCTGACGGCGAAGGACTCGGAGGTCGACATCGTCGTGGGACTCGAGCTCGGGGCGGACGACTACGTCACCAAGCCCTACTCGGCCCGTGAGCTGCTCGCGCGCATGCGGGCCGTGCTGCGCCGCTTCTCTCAGATCGACGCCGACCTCGAGGATCGCGTGCTCGAAGGCGGGCGCGTGGTGCTCGACATCGACCGGCACACCGTGTCGGTCGAGGGCGGCGAGATCAACATGCCTCTGAAGGAATTCGAACTGCTCGAGGTGCTGATGCGCAACGCCGGGCGGGTGCTCACGCGCGGTCAGCTCATCGACCGGGTGTGGGGCAGCGACTACTTCGGCGACACGAAGACGCTCGACGTGCACATCAAGCGCATCCGCTCGCGCATCGAGAGCAATCCCGGTGCGCCCGAGATGCTGGTCACCGTGCGCGGTCTGGGCTACCGCTTCGAAGGCTGAGCGCCGCCGACCGACGAAGAGGGCGCCCCGACCGGGGCGCCCTCTTCGTCGTGTGTGCGACGCGGCCGCTCAGGGCGCGAGCGCGGAGAGGTAGTCCAGCGAGCCGTCGAGGACGGGTACGGAAACCAGCGTGCCTTCGGCATCGCCCGACTGGAAGAACGTCGTGATGTCGGTGCCGGGCAGCGCGTCGAGGTCTTCGACCAGCAGCGGCTCGTCCTCGTCGGAGCCGAGGCTGACCGTCGAGTTCGCGGGTACCCGGACCTCGAGGGCGGGGCCGCCCTCGCCGAACTCGACGTTGAGGGTGTGCGAATCTTCGGTGCGGTTGATGATCGCGGCGACGAAGTTGCCCTCCGAGCCGTCCTCGTTCGCCACGATGAGGGCGTTGCGCACCTCGAGCGGACCCGAGCCGTGGACGTTGGTGCCCTCTGCCGCCGAGTAGGGGAGCGTCGTCGCCTGAGGCGAGATCATGCTGCAGCCGGTCGCGGTCAGGGCGAGCGCTCCGCCGACGGCCAGCGAGGCGATCAGCCGGCGGCTGCGGGTGCCCAGTGCCGCCGCGGATCGTCCGCGCGCAGAACCGCTGTGGCGGTGTATCGAGATCACGGATCCTCCTAGACGGATGACGGTTCTCCAGCATTCTAGGGGCTCCTCGCCGACCGCACCGAGCGGCGCGGTGGCCGATGCCCGGCGGGGGATGCATCGCCGCTCGGCGGGAGGGGCGGAGAACCTTAGCGTATTTCTCCTGTGGTATCCTGGAGGTTGCCGAAAGGACATAACTCCATGCTTTTTGAGGTTGGCGAGACGGTCGTTTACCCCCATCACGGTGCGGCAACGATCATCGAGGTCAAAGACCGGATCATCAAGGGCGAGACGAAGAAGTACTTGAAGCTCAACGTCACGCAGGGTGATCTCATCATCGAAGTCCCCGCAGAGAATGTCGACCTGGTCGGCGTCCGAGATGTGATCGGCAAGGAGGGTCTCGACAAGGTCTTCGAGGTGCTGCGTGCTCCCTTCACGGAGGAGCCGACCAACTGGTCGCGCCGCTACAAGGCCAACCTCGAGAAGCTCGCCTCCGGCGACGTCATCAAGGTCAGCGAGGTCGTGCGCGACCTCTGGCGCCGCGACCAGGATCGCGGCCTGTCGGCCGGAGAGAAGCGCATGCTCGCGAAGGCGAAGCAGATCCTGATCTCGGAGCTGGCCCTCGCGGAGAAGACCGACGAGGAGAAGGCCAGCGTCCTCCTCGACGAGGTCCTCGCAAGCTGAGACTCCCAGAACGGCGCCCTACGGGGCGCCGTTCTGCTGTGTCCGCCGTCTCGCCGGTGATCGCGTGCGCAGCGCTCGAAGCCGATCGCGCTAGCGTGAACGGGTGAGTATCACCCCTGTCCCGCGCATCGGCGTCGTCGTCGTCGCGGCTGGTTCGGGCACCCGGCTGGCAGCCGGCGCGCCGAAGGCATTCGTCGGCATCGACGGCACCAGCATCCTGCATCACGCGCTGGCCGGTGTGTTCGCCGCACCGCCCGCCCAGGTCGTCATCGTCGCCCCGGCAGGGCGTGAGGGGGACGCTCTGAGCGAAGCCCTCGCGACCGCGGGCGACCGACGGGACCTCGTGTCGGTGGTCGTCGGCGGGGAGACCCGTCAGGCCTCCGTCGCCGCCGGACTGGATGCGCTCTGGGCCGACGTCGAGATCGTCCTCGTGCACGACGCGGCGCGGGCACTGACCCCGCCCGAGGTGTTCGAGCGCGTGATCGGCGCCATCGCCGCGGGGGCTCCCGGTGCGATCCCGGTGCTTCCGGTCATCGACACCATCAAGCGCGTCGTGGCCGACGAGATCGTCGCCGTGGTCGACCGCGCCGAACTCGCGGCCGCGCAGACGCCGCAGGGATTCCGCCGTGACGTGCTGGACGAGGCATATGCCTCGGCCCGCGCCGAGTTCACCGATGACGCGGCCCTGGTCGCCGAGGCCGGTCATGCCGTCGCGGCCGTGCCGGGGCATCCGCTCGCCTTCAAGATCACGACCGCGGCCGACCTCGACCGCGCCCGCCACCACCTGCTCGCTGCCCCGGCCCCGCACGGCGTCGCGCACCTCGACAACCCGCATCCGATCCCTCGCGTGGGCGTCGGCACAGACGTGCATGCCTTCGGCGGCGACGGCACGCTGTGGCTCGCTGGTCTCGAATGGCCCGGCGAAGCGCCGCTGTCGGGGCATTCCGATGGGGATGCCGTCGCCCACGCCATCGTCGACGCGCTGCTCTCCGCCGCCGGACTGGGCGACATCGGCACGCATTTCGGCACAGACCACCCTGAGTATGCGGGAGCGCACGCGGACGTGTTCCTCAGCCGTACGGTCGCTCTCCTGGGTGAGGCGGGGTGGCGCGTGGGGAACGTGTCGGTCCAGGTGCAGGCGAACCGCCCCCGATTCTCGGGGCGCCGTGCCGAAGCCGAGCGGGCACTGTCGGCCGCACTCGGGGGAGCGCCGGTGTCGGTCTCGGCGACGACGACCGACGGCCTCGGGTTCACCGGGCGGACGGAAGGGGTATCGGTGTTCGCCGTCGCCCTCGTGGTCCCCGCCTGACGGGAGGAGTGCCCGGCGTGGTCAGAGCGCGCGCGTCATGAAGATCGAGAACGGATCGAGCGCGTAGCCCTCGAACGGACCGCAGGTCGTGAAGCCCTCGCTCTCGTAGAGCCGCTGCGCCGGCGCGAAGTCGGCGGTCGCTCCGGTCTCGAGCCACAGGCTCGCCATGCCCCGCCGTCGTGCCTCGTCCATGATGTGACGGAGCATCGCGCGCCCGACGCCGCTGCCACGGAACCGGTCGTCGACGCGCATCGACTTGATCTCGCCGCGATCGGCATCGATCGCTTTGAGTGCCCCGACACCCGCGAGCTCGCCGTCCACCCACGCCGACCACACCGAGAGCGACGGATGCCGCAGCGCGTCGATGTCGAGCGCATGCACGCTCTCCGCGGGCGAGGTCTCGTGCATCCCCGCCAAGTGGAAGGCGACGAGGCGCCGTGTGGCCTCGCCGGTCAGGTCGTCCGTGCGGATCTCGATGGTGCGCTGCATGTCGCGCCCAGTGTGCCACGCCGCTGTTGCCGTCGTGTTTCGAGCCGTCCGCGCCCTCACGCCTCGACAGCGAACGGCGCGGGGTCGCGCGGCGTGCGCGATCCCCAGGCCAGCAGAGCCAGCCCCGCCGCGAGCACGAACAGACCGAGGATGGCCAGCGCTGAGAGCCGTTCCCCGAGCACGACGATCCCGAGCACGCTCGCGGTGAGCGGTTCGCCCAGAGTGAGGGTGGCCGCGGTGGCGGCGGTCAGGCCGCTGAGACCCCACGTGAACAGCACGTAGGCGAGTGAGATGGTGGCGAACCCGAGCCACAGCGCCATCGCCACGCCCGTCGGCGTACCGAGCCAGGTGAGGTCGACGAACGGCACGGCGCACGCGCAGATGATCGCCGAACTCGCGCCCATGGCCCCCACGACCGTGAACGGGTCCCAGCCGTCGTCGAGCAGCCGCCGCTGCGCGTTGGCGATCACCGCGAACGAGGCACCGGCGCCGACGGAGCCGAGGAGCCCGACGGGATCCGTCCCTCCCGCGGCGCCCGCTTCGCCGCCGAAACCCAGCAGCACGACGCCGATCGTCGCGAGCGCCGTCGCACCCATCCACGTGGGTGTCGGCATCCGTCGCGTGAGCGCCCATTCGAGCAGACCCGCCAGGATCGGCGCCGACCCCAGCGCGACGACGGTGCCGACGGCGACCCCGTTGCGCGTGGTGCCGAGGAAGAACAGCGGCTGGTAGACCGAGATGCAGACGCCGGTGAGCACCATGAGGGCGAGCGGGCGGATGCCGCCCCTCGAGAGGCTCAGCGACCCGAGGCTCTTGACAGCGGCCTCCGGGCGTCGGCGCGCGTGTCGGGCGGCGAGCGCGAACGCGATGACGGCGAGACCCGCGCCGCCGATGACCATGCGCACGACACCGACCGACAGCGGCGTCGTGCCATCGGGCCCGAGCGCCTGGGACGTGCCGGTGGTGCCGAACAGCAGCGCGGCGGCGAGGACGGCGAGCACATGCACCCTCCGTTTATATCCGCTTCGTCGCGCTCCGACGGACATGCCCCTACCGGTCTCTCAGGAGTCGCCGCGGGACCCGCCGGTAGGCTGGTCCGGTGACGGTTCAGTTGTATGACACCAAGGCGCAGGCCCTGCGCGACTTCGTGCCCCTCGACCCCGGAAACGTCACGATCTACGTCTGCGGTCCGACCGTGCAGTCCGGTCCGCACATCGGGCACCTCCGCGGCGCGCTGAGCTTCGACATCCTGCGGCGATGGCTCGCCCACCGCTACGGCCGCGTCACCTTCGTCCGCAACGTCACCGACATCGACGACAAGGTGCTCGCGAACGCGAGCGACGGCGAGCCGTGGTGGGCGCTCGCCTACCGCATGGAGCTCGAGTTCACGCGCGCGTACACCGCCATCGGCATCCTTCCGCCCACGTACGAACCGCGGGCGACCGCATCCATCCCGCAGATGCAGGAGCTGATCGCGCGCTTGATCGAGGCGGGACACGCGTACGCCGCTCCGTCCACCGGCGCCGAGGCCGTCGACGCCGCGGGCGACGTCTACTTCGACGTGCGGTCGTGGGAGTCCTACGGCTCGCTCACCCGCCAGAGCCTGGACGCGATGGAGCCCGCGGCGGACGCGGACCCGCGCGGCAAGCGCGACCCCCGCGATTTCGCCCTGTGGAAAGGCACGAAGGCCGACGAGCCGGCCTCGGCGACGTGGGACTCCCCATGGGGCGCGGGACGCCCGGGCTGGCATATCGAATGCTCCGCGATGGCGCGGCGCTACCTCGGCAGCGAGTTCGACATCCACGGCGGCGGGCTCGACCTGCGCTTCCCCCACCACGAGAACGAGCTGGCCCAGTCGACGGCCGCCGGCGACGGCTTCGCCCGCTACTGGGTGCACAACGGCCTCGTGACCGTCGGTGCGCAGAAGATGTCGAAGTCGCTGTTCAACTTCGTCCTCGCCGAGGACGTCCTGCGTCAGCGCGATCCGCTGGTCGTGCGCTACGCGCTCGCCGCGGCGCACTACCGCTCGAACCTCGACATCACCGGCTCGACGTTCGACGAGGCGGAGGCGGCGCTCGACCGCATCCGCACCTTCCTCGAGCGCGCCATCAGGACGCTTCGCGGCACCGAGGACGTGCGCGTGGATGCCGCGGTCCCCGCGGCCTTCGCGGCGGCCCTCGACGACGACCTCGGGGTGCCCCAGGCGCTCGCCGTCCTTCATGAGGCCGTGCGCGAAGGCAACTCCGCGCTGGACGCCGGCGACCGCGATGCCGCGCTGCGGGCGTTCGCCGACGTCGCCGTGATGACCGGAGTGCTCGGCATCGACCCCCTCGACCCCCACTGGCGCTCCACGGATGCCTCGGCCGAGGCATCCGCGCTCGACGCGCTGGTGCAGACGATGATCGCTCAGCGCGCCGACGCGCGAGCGGCCAAGGACTGGGCGACCGCCGACCGGATCCGCGACGCGATCGCGGCGGCCGGCATCGCCCTCGAAGACGGACCCGACGGGACGCATTGGAGTGTCGCCGACACACCTCGTCCTGCGGAGAGCAACTGACGGGGCGGCGCCCCGCATGAAGGAGAACTGATGGCCAAGGCAGGACGCCCCGGCGCGAGCAAGGGCAACAAGAAGGGTCCCACGAAGGGGACCGGCGGCAAGAACAAGCGGTCGCTGGCCGGCCGCGGACCGACCCCCAAGGCGGAGGACCGGGCCTGGCACCCGGCCGGCAAGCGCAAGGCGGCCGCCGAGCGCTATGCGGCCGCGGGCGGCAAGGCCCAGCCCGGTCAGTCGGCACCGCGTTCGCCGCGCCCCGGCAAGAAGGATGACGACACCGAGACCGTCACCGGTCGCAACTCCGTGCTGGAGGCGCTGCGCGCGAAGATCCCGGCTACCGCGTTCTACATCGCGCAGCGCGTCGAGATGGACGACCGCGTGAAGGAGATGCTCTCGATCGCCACTCATCGCGAGATCCCCGTGCTCGAGGTCACGCGGCCGGAGCTCGACCGCATGGCGGGCTTCGACGGTGTGCACCAGGGCGTCGCCCTCAAGGTGCCTCCGTACGAGTACGCACACCCGCAGGACCTGCTGGAGCAGGTGATCGAGAAGGGCCAGACGCCCCTGTTCGTCGCGCTCGACGGCATCACCGATCCCCGCAACCTCGGCGCGATCCTCCGGTCGACAGCGGCGTTCGGCGGCCAGGCCGTCATCGTGCCGCAGCGCCGCTCGGCGAGCGTGAACTCGGCGGCCTGGAAGACCAGCGCCGGCGCGGCGGCGCGCATCCCGGTCGCGCTCGCCTCGAACCTCACCGCGATGCTCAAGGACTTCAAGAAGCAGGGCGTGTTCGTCCTGGGCCTCGACGGCGGAGGAGAGGTCTCCCTTCCGGCGCTCCAGCTCGCCGACAAGCCGGTCGTCATCGTCGTCGGCTCGGAGGGCAAGGGCCTCTCACGTCTCGTCACCGAGACCTGCGACCAGATCGTCTCGATCCCGATCTCGTCGAGCACCGAGTCGCTCAACGCGGGCATCGCGGCATCCGTCGCCCTCTATCAGGTCGCGACTCTCCGCACGGCACCGCCCGCCTGAGTCGCCGTATGACGCATTCAGGGGAATGAACCGTCGCGTCGCGGCCTTGTCTCACCCAGAGCCGGCGAGCGTCCGGCGGTACGACAGATCGAAAGGCACACCATGGCACGCATCGCCGTCATCGGAGGCTCCGGCTATGCCGGTCGTCACATCGTCGCCGAGGCGGTGAATCGCGGCCACAGCGTTCTCGCGATCGCGCGCCGCGTTCCCAGCGAGCGCCAGCCCGGCGCCGTGTACATCGAGGGGTCGCTGACCGACGTTCCCGACCTGCTCGCGCAGCTCGAGGGCGTCGACGTCGTGGTCTCTGCGGTGGCGCCACGCGGCGACATGCTGGGCCTCGTGCGCCCGAACATCGCCGCGCTCGCGTCGCTTCTGCCCGACGGCGTGCGCTTGGGGGTCATCGGCGGCGCCGGCGGCAGCCTGGTGACCGACGACGGGCAGCGGGTCGTCGACCTGCCGTCGTTCAGCGAGGACTACAAGCCGGAAGCCCTCGAGGCCATCGGCATCCTGGAAGACCTGCAGGCCGGGCCGGAGTCGCTCGACTGGTTCTACATCCACCCCGCCGGCGGATTCGGCGCGTTCAACCCGGGCGAGCGCACGGGTTCGTACCGCACCGGCGGCGACGTCATCGTGACCGATGCCGAGGGCGAGTCCTACATCTCGGGCGAGGACCTCGCGGTCGCCATCGTCGATGAGATCGAGAACCCTCAGCACCCCCGCAAGCGCTTCACCGTGGGTTACTGACCCCGGGATCACGAGAGGGTATGTCTCCGCACACCTGGTGCGCGGGAACATACCCTTTCGCGCTTCCTGGCGGCGCAGAGCCCGCGGTCGCCCGACCGCGTGGCAGCTAGACCAGGTCTCGCCAGTCGATCTCGTCCTCGTCGTCGATCACGGCGTTCGGGGACGTGATGATCGACAGCGACACGGTCTCCGTCGGCGGACCCATCAGCGTCGCCTCGTCGCGGCGGTGACGGAGCACGTTGTCGATGTAGCTGGTGAGCGACTCGGCGAGCGGCACCGATTTGCCCTTCGCCTGAGACAGGTACCACCGGTGCTCGAGCAGCTGGTGGAAGACCTCGGCGGGCTCCAGCTTGGATCGCAGGTCCCAGGGGATCGCCTTGACGACCGGCTCGAACACCCGCGTGAGCCACTCGTGCGCGACCATCTCCTCGTCGTCGCCCAGCCGAGAGATGCGCGCGCGGAACTCGTCGAGGTCGTTGAGCAGGCGCCGTGCCTGGTTCTCCTCGACGTCGAGGCCCGTCAGACGCAGCAGCCGTCGCTGGTGGTGTCCGGCGTCGACGACCTTCGGCTGGATCGAGACCCGGGTGCCGTCGGTGGTCGCCTGGATCGACATCTCGCCGATGTCGAACCCGAGGTCGTTGAGCCGCTGGACGCGCTCGGTGAGGCGCCATGCCTCGTCTGAGCCGAAGCTCTCCTCGTCGGTGAGCGCCGCCCACAGGGCGTGGTACGCCGACACGATCCCGTCCGCGACGGCGACGGCGTCGACGCCGCCCTCCAGGCGCCCGCCGGCCTCGAGGTCCATGATCTCGCCGGCGATGTTGGTGCGGGCGACGTCCAGATCGTGCGCGCGCTGGCCGGGCGTCAGGCCGCTCTCGTGAAGCTCGCCGGTCTCGGCGTCGACGAGGTAGGCGGCGAAGGCGCCGGCATCCCGGCGGAAGAGCGTGTTCGACAGGGACACGTCGCCCCAGAAGAATCCGACGTTGTGCAGTCTGACCAGCAGCAGGGCGAGCGCATCCACCAGGCGGGTGGCCGTGTCGGGCCGGAGCACCTGCGTGAACAGGGCGCGGTAGGGGAGGGAGAACTTCAGGTGCGCGGTCACCAGCGCGGCGGGGAGCGGCTCGCCCGCGGCATCCGTCCGTCCGGCGATCACCGCGACGCGCTCGACGCAGGGGACGTCCAGACGCGCGAGATTGCCGAGCATGTCGTACTCGCGCTGCGCCATCGCCTGCGTCGTCTCCTTGATGGCGACCACGCGGCCCGAGAGGTTGGCGAAGCGCACCAGGTGGCGGGAGATGCCCTTGGGGAGGAAGACGATGTTCTGCGACGGCCAGTCCCCGAGCGGGGTCGACCAGGGCAGTGTCAGCAGCCCCGGGTCGACGCTGCTGGCGGTGATGCTCAGGGCGTCAGGCACGTCCCCTCCTGAAAAGACAGCGACGGCGCGGGGGAATCACTCCCACCCGCGCCGTCGCGATGCGAAACGGTTTACGCCGCGGCGATCGCCCTGTCGGTGAGGCGCTCGCCCGACTCGATGTCGAACACGTGGACGTGGCCGGGGACCGGAGCCAGCGCGACCTTGTCGCCCGCGATCGGGTGACGGCGGCCGTCGACGCGCGCGACGATGTCGGTGCGCTTGCCGTTGACGTCGGTGTGGCCGTACAGGTAGCCGTCGGCGCCGAGCTCCTCGACGAGGTCGACCGTGACCGTGAGGCCCTTGCCGTCCGCGGGGGCGACCTGGATGTCCTCGGGGCGGACGCCGATCGTGACGTCGGTGCCGTGCGCCTTGCCGAGCGTGTCGGCCTCGATGCCCACGACGGTGTCGCCGAACTGGACGCCGCCCTCGGCGAGGTGCGCCGGGAACAGGTTCATGGCGGGCGAGCCGATGAAGCCGGCGACGAACACGTTGTTCGGCTTCTCGTACAGGTCGCGCGGGGTGCCGACCTGCTGCAGGAGGCCGTCCTTGAGGACCGCGATGCGGTCGCCCATGGTGAGGGCCTCGGTCTGGTCGTGGGTGACGTAGACGGTGGTGACGCCCAGGCGGCGCTGCAGCGACGCGATCTGGGTGCGGGTCTGCACGCGGAGCTTGGCGTCGAGGTTCGACAGCGGCTCGTCCATGAGGAACACCTGCGGCTGGCGGACGATCGCGCGGCCCATGGCGACGCGCTGACGCTGACCACCCGAGAGCGCCTTCGGCTTGCGGGTCAGGTACTCCTCGAGGTCGAGCAGCTTCGCGGCCTCGAGGACGCGAGCGGCGCGCTCCTCCTTGCCAACACCGGCGATCTTGAGCGCGAAGCCCATGTTCTCGGCGACGGTCATGTGCGGGTACAGCGCGTAGTTCTGGAAGACCATCGCGATGTCGCGGTCCTTCGGGGGGACGTCGGTGACGTCGCGGTCGCCGATCAGGATGCGGCCCGAGTTGACCTCTTCGAGGCCCGCGAGCATGCGCAGCGACGTGGACTTTCCGCAGCCCGAGGGGCCGACGAGGACCAGGAACTCGCCATCGGCGACCTCGAGGTTGAGCTTGTCCACAGCGGGGCGCGTGCCCCCGGGGTACAGGCGAGTTGCGTTGTCGAACGTGACAGACGCCATGTTCTCTTCTCCTTCACCGGCAGGTACGTGCCGGACGATCCGTAGTGATGGAATGAGCGGGGGCTCTCCCGCACGCCCGTCATCGGGCGCACGAACAGTATGACACGGCGCGCACGGAGGTTGCGTCTGGGCATTTCCCAGGGTGGCTGACTAGCATCGTGGACGGCCGCTTTCCCGTTCGGTCCCGCCGGAATCCGGCAGATTTTCCCGCCCCGAGAGGTCCCATGTCGAGCGACGAGTCACAGAACGCCGCGTCCAGCGAGCGCCGCGACGCCGTGCGTGAGAAGGCGCAGCAGGTCAAGGCGCGGCAGTCGCGGGCGCGCCTCATCCGGCGCACGTCCCTCGCCGTCGTCGCCGTCGCGTTCGTCGCCGTCATCGCCATCGTCGTGACGTGGACCGTGTCCTCGAGCGCTTCCAAGCCGATGATGAGCCCTGCGAACGTCGTCGACGACGGCTTCGTGGTGAGCGATGTCACCGGCGGGGGAGTCGGTGCCGAGGAATCCGACGCGGACGGCCAGCTCGATGGCGAGCCTGCCGCCCCGAGCCCCACGGCCGAACCGGAGCCGACGCCGACCGCCAGCCCCACCGAGGCGCCGGCCGTCGACATCCGTGTCTACGTCGACTATCTCTCGACCGGTTCGCGTGATTTCCAGCTCGCCAACATGAAGCAGCTCTCGGAGTGGGTGGACGACGGCGCCGCGACCCTGACGTACTACCCGGTCGCGATGCTCACGGCGAAGTCGAACGGCACGAAGTACTCGCTCCGCGCCGCCGGCGCAGCGGCGTGCGTCGCCCAGAACGCGCCCGACTACTTCTTCGCATTCAACGACGCGCTGCTGCGCCAGCAGCCCGAGGTCGACTCCGACGGCTACAGCGACAGCGAGCTCGCCGCCATGGCGATCGCCACGGGACTCGACGGACCCAAGGTCGTGCGCGCGTGCATCGAAGAGCAGTCGTACGCCTCATGGGCGAAGACGGCGACCGAGCGTGCGCTGCAGGAGCTGCCCGGCACCGACGGCGCGGCCCTCACCGGCACGCCGATGGTTCTCGTGAACGGCACGCAGTACGTGGGCAAGCTCGGCGACGCGAAGGAGTTCGCGCAGTTCGTCCTCACGGTCGCGAGCGACGCCTACTACAAGGCGACGCCGACACCGACCCCCACGCCGACGACCGCGCCCTGATCGGGTGCCCGCACGGGCGCCGCTAGACTGGGCGCTCTGCCGACTTGGCGCAATTGGTAGCGCACCTAACTTGTAATTAGGGGGTTACGGGTTCAAGTCCCGTAGTCGGCTCCAGATCACCCGCGGCGCTCGGTGCAGCGGCGGCGGCAGACCTCGCTCCGTCATCGACGGGACCGCCGGGCAGGCAAGATGGATCGGGTGACCGCATTCCGCCCGCCCGTCTGGATCGGCCTGGGCGGTGCCGCTCTCATCGGCGTGCTGACCGCGGTGCAGGCGCGCATCAACGGCCAGCTCGGCCTGCGCATCGGAGACGGGTTCGCCGCCGCCGTGATCTCGTTCGGCTCGGGCCTCATCGTGCTCATCGTCCTGTCCGCGGCCCTTCCGCAGGGCCGGCGGGGCGCGCGTGCGCTGATCACCGGCGTGCGCGGGGGCGGCATCCCGATCTGGATGCTGTGCGGCGGCGTCGCCGGTGCCCTCTCGGTCGCCACCCAGTCGCTGGCGGTGGGCATCATCGGCGTCGCACTGTTCACGGTGGGCGTGGTGGCCGGGCAGACCGTGAGCGGACTGCTCCTCGACCGCGCAGGCATCGGACCGGCCGGCATCGTGGCGGTGACGCCCGCCCGGTTGGTCGGCGGGGCCTTGGCGGTGCTCGCGGCCGCGGTGTCGCTCGCCGGGGGCATTCACGCCCCGCCGGTGCTCGTCGTGCTGCCCTTCCTCGTCGGCGCCGGCATCGCGTGGCAGTCGGCTGTCAACGGTCGGCTGCGGCAGCGCGTGGGCACGCCGCTGACGGCGACGCTCGTGAACTTCATCGGCGGCACCGCCGTGCTGGGCGCCGCCGAGCTCATCCATACCGCCGTCGCCGGTCCCCCCGCGTCCTACCCGCCGGACCCGTGGCTGTACCTGGGCGGCGTGATCGGGGTCGCGTACATCTTCCTCGCGGCGGCGCTCGTGCCCTACACCGGGGTGCTGCTGCTGGGCCTCGGCACCGTCGTCGGGCAGGTGGTCACGTCGGTGCTGATCGACGCGATCTGGCCGGCCGCGGCCGCTCCGACGCTCGCGGCGTCGCTGCTCATGTCGACTCTCGCGATCCTCTCGGTCGTCGTCGCGGTGGTGCCCTGGAGACGGATGCCGCGACCTCGGCGCTGACGTCGCACCCGGGTCCGCTCGGCCGCGGCATGACGGTGCCCGTCCGGGCGAGGGTCGCGAGCGCACCCCGGCTCGTCCGCCCATTCCGGCGAGAAGGTGATGGAATGGAAGGCGGCGCGACCATCGGCCCACCAGGCCGTCATGTCGCACGACCGCATCGCGGTCCGCGTGGACACCCCCGGCGGACCCGACAAGACGTCCCCGGCTGGAGACTCCCCACCGTCACCCGCGGCGCCCCCACGCGGCCGGGCGGCCCTGCGGTCGGAGCCGCGTCAGACCTGAAGTCCGGAAGAAGAGTGAGATGTCGGCAGATCCCTATGGCAACGGCGCAGAGGTCCTCGATCCCGAGGAAGACCTGCGCACGCTGAGCTCGACCCGTCAGCTGCGCCACCGCGCCGTCGATCCGTCGATCGCGCGTTCCTGGCTGCTGGTGCCCGGCACGCGTCCCGAGTCCTTCGAAGACATGGCGGCCTCTCGCGCCGACGCCGTCGTGCTCGACATCGAGGACGCCGTGGACCCGCGCAACAAGCCGCAGGCGCGGCAGGACGTCGTCGACTGGCTGGCCGGCGGCGGCCGGGCGTGGGTGCGGGTGAACGATGCGGCGAGCCCGTTCTGGGCCGACGACCTGGCCGCGCTCGTCGGTGTTCCGGGCCTCCTGGGCATCATGCTGGCCAAGACGGAGTCGCCCGACCAGGTCACGAGCTCGTTCGACCGTCTGCGTGCCAGCGTGCCGGTGGTGGCCCTGATCGAGTCGGCGCTCGGCATGGAGGACGCCGCCCACATCGCGCGGGCGCGCGGCGCCTTCCGGCTCGCGTTCGGCAGTGGCGACTTCCGTCGCGACACCGGCATGAGTGCGGATGCCGAGGCGATGGCCTACCCCCGGGCGCGCCTGGTCGTCGCCAGCCGCGTGGGCGACCTTCCCGGCCCGATCGACGGACCGACGGTGGGCAACAGCATGCCGACCCTGCGCGAGCACTCGGCGATCACCGTCTCGATGGGCATGACCGGCAAGCTCTGTCTCGCGGCGGAGCAGGCGCCGGTGATCAACGAGGTGATCTGCCCCGCCCCCAGCGAGGTCGAGTGGGCGCTGGACTTCCTGACAGATTTCGAGAGCCGCGGTCGCGTCATCCGCGACGGCAGCGACTTGCCCCGGCTGGGCCGGGCGCAGAAGATCGAGAAGCTGGCCATCGCCTTCGGGGTGCACCCCACCTCGTGAGCGATGCCGCACCGCCGAACGTCGAAGGGACGCATGACATGGCTGAATCCATCCGCTTGCACGAAGGCGACGCGAATCCCGGTTTCGCGCTTCCCGATGCCACGGGCGCCGTGGTGCGGCCGGAGGACTTCGCCGGCCGCCGCCTGATCGTTTACTTCTACCCGGCCGCGTTCACGCCGGGCTGCACGACCGAGGCGTGTGACTTCCGTGACAATCTCGCCTCGCTGCAGGCGGCCGGCGCTGCCGTGGTCGGCATCTCGCCGGACTCGGTGGAGCGTCTCGCCGAGTGGGCCGAAGCGGAGCAGCTGCAGTTCCCGCTGCTGTCCGACGAGGACCACTCCGTCGCGGAGGCGTGGGGCGCGTGGGGCACGAAGGTCGTCAACGGCCAGGAGCGTGTGGGCCTGATCCGCTCGACCTTCGTGCTGTCCGGTGACGGGTCCATCGAGTCGGCCGAGTACGGTGTCGACCCGAAGGGGCACGTCGACCGCCTCCGCGCACAGCTCGCCGCCTGACATTTTCGGGCGGCCGCCCGCCGTCCGCGGGCGCCGCACCGCTCGTGGCGTCCGCGGACGCCACGAGGCGCGGCATCCCTTCGTGTCCCTCGCTCTCGACGGCCGCACCGCATCGGCGTGGCCGAGCGGTGCCGAGGCTCAGGGCATGCGGGTGAGCAGCGCGCCGGCGTCGACAGCCTTGCGACGCTCGGGCCGCGAGCGCGCCGGCTTGCCGCCGACGTAGAGCCAGCCGAGGAGCTCCTCGTTCTTCTTGAGGCCGTGCGCCTTCGCGACGGCCTTCGCCCGGGTGTAGTGGCCGGTGCGCCAGATGACGCCCCAGCCGGCCTCGTCGAGCAGGAGACTCAGCACGTGCGCGACGCCGGAGGCGACGGCCTCCTGCTCCCACCGCGGCACCTTGTGGCTCTTGCGGTAGCTGGCGACGACGGCGATCAGCAGCGGCGCGCGCAGCGGCTTCGAGGAGGCGCCCTTTTCGCCATCGGCCTTGTTGATCGCGCGGCCGAGCCGGTCGCGATCGTCGCCGCGCAGCTCGATGAGCCGCCAGGGCCGCAGTGACGAGTGATCGGCGACCCTGCCGGCCGCCGCCACGATCTGCAGCAGCTCGTCATGCGTCGGCGCCTCGTCGGTCACCTTCGACCACGACCGTCGCGCAAGCGCGGCCTGCAGAGCTCCGGGCATCAGGCGGTGGCCGTGTCGTCGCCGGGCGTGAACTGCAGCGAGAGCGAGTTCATGCAGTAGCGGTCGCCCGTCGGGGTGCCGAAGCCGTCGGGGAACACGTGGCCCAGGTGCGAGCCGCAGTTCGCGCAGCGCACCTCGGTGCGGACCATCCCGTGACTGTTGTCTTCGATCAGCTCGACCGCCTCCGGGCGGATGGACTCGTAGAAGCTCGGCCACCCGCAGTGCGAGTCGAACTTGGTGCCGCTCTGGAACAGCTCGGCGCCGCATGCCGCACAGGTGTACAGCCCGGCGCGGCTCTCGTCGAGCAGCTCGCCGGTCCACGGCCGCTCGGTGCCCGCTTCCCGCAGCACCGCGTACTGCTCGGCGGTCAGGTCTTCGCGCCACTGGGCGTCGCTCTTGTCGACGGCGTAGGTCATGGTTCCTCCTCGACACGGCGTCCGGCCGTGCACTGCAGGTTCCATTCAACCTCAGCCGCCGGGGTGGCGGGCCGCGGGCGCCGGGGTTGGGGCGCGGCATGAGCCTCGGGGGCGTGTCGCCTGCGCCCCGGACGTTCACGGGGCGCCCCGACCGAGGGCGGGGCGCGTGCGAGAGGATGGCGGGATGACGGAGGACCCGGATGCCGCGACCGTCGCCGTCGTGGAGCGGTACGAGCGATTCGCCAGGGACGAGGCGCCGGGGCGGTCGGCCCTCTACGCCGACTGGGCCGCGGGAGTCGCCGCCGATCCCGGGCTCGCCGCGATCCTCGCGCGCATTCCCGCGACGCATCGCCAGCCGCCGCTCGTCTTCGCCGTGACCCGCATGCTCGGGGCGCCGGAAGAGGCGTTCCCCGTCTGGGCCGCGTGGCTGCGGGCGCATGCCGACGAGGCCGTGGCCGAGGCATCCGTCCGCAGCCTGCAGACCAACGAGCCGCAGCGGTGCGCGGTGCTGCTGCCGGCGCTGGCCACCGTGCCGGGACCGATCGCGCTGCTCGAGGTGGGTGCGAGTGCGGGCCTCTGCCTGTATCCCGACCGCTACTCCTACCGCTACCGCACCGACGACGGCCTCCACGCGCTGGATCCGCCGGACGGAGTGTCGACCGTCGTGCTGGACTGCGATGTCACGGGTGACCCGCCCCTGCGCGTGCCGCAGGTGGTGTGGCGAGCCGGGATCGACCTCCATCCGCTCGACGCCGCCGACGCCGGCGACCGCCGCTTCCTCACGAGCCTGGTGTGGCCGGGGGAGTCGGGGCGTGCCGAGCGGATCGGTGCGGCCCTCGACATCGTCGCCGCAGAGCCGCCGCTGCTCATGGCCGGCGATGCCTCCGACACCGATGTGCTGCACGCCGCTGTCGCGCGAGCCCCGGCGGGCGCGACGCTCGTCGTGACGACTCCCGGGGTGCTCCCGCACATCCCGCTGGCGGGGCGCGAACGGCTGCTGGACGCCGTGTCGGCGCTCGGATCCCAACGGCGAGCGGTGTGGATCACGATCGACCCGCCCACGCTGCACGAGCGGTGGCGACCGCCCGTCGACCCCGGCACGTGGGGCGGCTTCGTGCTCGGCCGCGACGGGCAGCCGCTTGCCGCGGTGGATCCGCTGGGCGCGTTCGCGCACTGGCGCGCGTCGCGCCAGGGCGGGACGGATGCCGCGGGCTAGCGTGGACGCGTGCCTCTGACCGACCGCGATCGCGCCCTCCTCGACTTCGAGGTCGAGTGGCGCCGGCACGCGGGGGCCAAGGAGGAGGCGATCCGGGCAGAGCTCGGCATCTCGCCGGCGCGCTACTACCAGCTGCTCGGGCGGCTGATCGACACCACCGAGGCCCAGGAGCACGACCCGATGCTCGTGAAGCGGCTGCGGCGGCTGCGCGACGCACGGGTGCACGAGCGCGCCGCACGCGCCGCCGATGCGCGCTGACGGCCTCCCGCGCCGGTTGCGGCGGGACGGGCTGTCGCGCGCGGGACGCCCAGCCTTCGCCGGGTAGCATCGACGGGTGCCGACCACCAGCTACCCTCGGGATCGCTTCGACGATGTGCCGGAGACGGACCGCGTCGGCGCTCACCGGGCGGAGAACCCGCGCATGCGCGGCTGGGTCGTGCTGCTGTGGGCGGCGCTGGCGACCGTCGTGCTCATCGTCATCGGCATCTTCGGCACGCTGCTCGCCTCGGGCCGCATCGACTTGGTCCCGACACCCACTCCCACCGTCGCGCCGGCGCCCGAGGTCACTCCCGTCATCGACATGAACTACGACGTCATGATCCTCAATGCCACGCCCGAGCAGGGACTGGCCACGCAGATGAAGGACGTGGTCACCGGCGCGGGCTGGGCCGATGACAAGGTCACCGCGGGCGAGGCCGGCTCGCAGGACTTCCCCACGACCACCGTCTTCTACGTCGACCCGGCGGACGAAGCTGCGGCGGCGGGACTCGCCGGGGTCATCGGCGGCGCCGCGATCGAGCAGAGCGAGGCCTATCCGGCGACGTCGCCCGACGTGCCCCAGCTGACCGTCGTGATCGGTCTCGATCGCACCGCGGCCGGGCAGGCTCCGACTCCCACCCCGTGACCTCGGATCGGGCTGTGTTTCGCGCCGGTAAACACTTGTGTTCCTGCGTGTCAACAAGTGACGAATCGCGTCGAGGCCGTGTTTTCGCCTGCATACGATGAAGCCCTGCACCGCCGGCTACAGGAGATTCGCATGACCCAGGGCACCGTCAAATGGTTCAACGCCGAGAAGGGATTCGGCTTCATCACCGTCACGGACGGCCAGGACGTCTTCGTCCACTACTCCAACATCGACATGACGGGCTTCCGCGTGCTCGAAGAGGGCCAGACCGTGGAGTTCGAGGTGGGATCCGGCCAGAAGGGCCCCCAGGCGGAGGCCGTGCGCGTCGTCTGAACGACTGTCACAGCGCTCTGCGCTGAACCCGACGAGGAGACGGGATGCCGCGAGGCATCCCGTCTCCTCGTGTTTCAGCATCCGTCATCGCGGCTTGCACTCGATAGGGTCGAGTGCCAGAATGATTTAGCACTCGTGATTGTTGAGTGCTAATACCCAGAGCCAACGTTCCGGAGGGACGACACACACATGGCAAAGATCATCGCTTTCGACGAGGAGGCCCGCCGTGGCCTCGAGCGCGGCCTCAACATCCTGGCCGACGCCGTCAAGGTGACGCTCGGCCCGCGCGGTCGCAACGTCGTGCTTGAGAAGAAGTGGGGCGCCCCCACGATCACGAACGACGGTGTCTCCATCGCCAAGGAGATCGAACTCGACGACCCGTACGAGAAGATCGGCGCGGAGCTCGTCAAGGAGGTCGCCAAGAAGACCGACGACGTCGCCGGTGACGGCACGACCACCGCGACGGTGCTCGCTCAGGCGCTCGTGCGCGAGGGCCTGCGCAACGTCGCGGCCGGCGCCGACCCGATCTCCCTCAAGAAGGGCATCGAGAAGGCCGTCGCCGCCATCACCGCCGAGCTTCTCGCGTCCGCCAAGGAGGTCGAGTCCAAGGAGCAGATCGCTGCCACGGCTTCGATCTCTGCCGCTGACCCCGAGATCGGCGCGCTGATCGCCGAGGCCATCGACAAGGTGGGCAAGGAAGGCGTCGTCACCGTCGAGGAGTCGCAGACGTTCGGCACCGAGCTCGAGCTCACCGAGGGCATGCGGTTCGACAAGGGTTACATCAACCCCTACTTCGTCACCGACCCCGAGCGCCAGGAAGCCGTCTTCGAAGACGCCTACGTCCTCATCGCGAACCAGAAGATCTCCAACATCAAGGACCTTCTGCCGATCGTCGACAAGGTGATCCAGGACGGCAAGGAGCTCGTCATCATCGCCGAGGACGTGGACGGCGAGGCTCTCGCGACCCTCGTGCTCAACAAGATCCGCGGCATCTTCAAGTCGGTCGCCGTCAAGGCTCCCGGCTTCGGCGACCGTCGCAAGGCGCAGCTGCAGGACATCGCGATCCTCACCGGCGGCCAGGTCATCACCGAGGAGGTCGGTCTCAAGCTCGAGAACGCCACCCTCGACCTGCTCGGCCGCGCGCGCAAGGTCATCGTCACGAAGGACGAGACCACGATCGTCGAGGGTGCGGGCGACGCCGCGCAGATCGAGGGTCGCGTGACCCAGATCCGCCGCGAGATCGACAACACCGACAGCGACTACGACCGCGAGAAGCTCCAGGAGCGCCTCGCCAAGCTCGCCGGTGGCGTCGCCGTCATCAAGGCGGGCGCGGCCACCGAGGTCGAGCTGAAGGAGCGCAAGCACCGCATCGAGGACGCCGTGCGCAACGCGAAGGCGGCCGTCGAGGAGGGCATCGTCGCCGGTGGTGGCGTCGCGCTCATCCAGTCGGGTCGCAAGGCTCTCGACGCGCTCGAGCTCACGGGTGACGAGGCGACCGGTGCCAACATCGTGCGCGTCGCGATCGAGGCTCCGCTGAAGCAGATCGCTCTCAACGCCGGTCTCGAGCCGGGCGTCGTGGCGAACAAGGTCTCCGAGCTCCCGCTCGGCCACGGCCTCAACGCCGCCACGGGCGAGTACGGCGACCTGTTCGCACAGGGCATCATCGACCCCGCCAAGGTGACCCGTTCGGCGCTGCAGAACGCCGCGTCGATCGCCGGCCTCTTCCTCACGACCGAGGCCGTCGTCGCCGACAAGCCGGAGAAGGTCTCGGCTCCCGCCGGCGACCCGACCGGTGGCATGGACTTCTGATCCAGCCCATCGCGTAACGCGTTCACAGAACGGCCCCTCCTCGCCGAGGGGCCGTTCTGCGTCTCTGCCGACAGGGTCAGCGGAAGAGGCTCGTCGTGGCCAGCTCGGTGTCGGCGTACTGCCGGCCGGCGGCGGCGAGCGACGCGTTGATGCTCGCGAGCGACTCCTCGACCTGACGCTGCGTGGCGCGCCACTGCTCGACGACGCCGGCGAACGCCACCGCAGCCGATCCGGTCCACGACGACTGCAGCTGGGTCAGCTGTGCGAGCATCGCGTTCGACTCCGCCTGCAGCCGGTCGATCGTGCCGCGCACGGTGGCGGTCGAGGTGAGGATGCTGTCGCTGTCGACGGTGAAGACGGCCATTATGGGCTCCTGATCAACGTGCGGAGGCCGGATGCCGAACCGCGGTGACCGCAACGCTAGGCGCCCGCACGGCGCGGGGAGCGGCATCCGTCGTCATCTGTGGACGATGGACACGCGGCGCCGGCTGGGGAGGAGCGGTCCCATCCCGACCTGCCCCAAGGGGGAGCGTCTACTCGAGGGGGCTGTCCACACGCCGCATCGGCTGCGTCGGAATGTCGACGTGCTCCACGGCTGCGCGGGCGTCGGCCAGGGGGAACGCCACGCGGAACGTCGCACCTCCGCCGGGGGTGTCGACGACGTCGACCGACCCGTGCAGCGCCTCGACGATGGACGCCACGATCGACAGTCCGAGGCCGGATCCACCCGTCTCGCGCGTGCGCGAGGTGTCGGCACGCCAGAAGCGCTGGAAGATCTTGTCCTTGATCTGATCGGGCACGCCCTCGCCGTGATCGGCGATCTCGATCCATCCCATGCGGGTGCGGGCATCGACACCGACGCGCAGTTCGATGGGCGAGTCCTCGGCGGTGAAGCGTCGCGCGTTGCCGAGCAGGTTGGCGACGACCTGCCGGATGCGGTTCTCGTCGCCGAGCACCACCGGTTCGAGCTCGTCGGCCGACGGGGCCCCGTCGGCCTCGGGGAGGAGCGGGGATGCCGCCGTCTGCGCGGCGCCCGTCGACGGCAGAGGCTTGGGCCGCCTCCGCAGCAGCGACAGCGTCGCCCCGGCGCGGGAGATGGCCGACGGGCTCCCCGCTCGCCGCTTGTCGTCGGAGGTGGCCGTGGACTCGGTCACGACTGCTTCCGCGGCGTCTTCGAGCGTGGTGTCGATGACGGTGACGGGGCGTGCCGGCGCGGCCGCCCGCACGTCGAGGGCGGCGTCGCGCGCGACCGGGCGAAGATCGACCGGTCCGATGACGACGTCGCGACGCTCGTCGAGGCGTGCCAGCGCGAGCAGATCCTCGACGAGGAGGCCCATGCGGATGGCCTCCTTCTCGATGCGCTCCATCGACTGGGCGATGTCCTCGTCGCCGCGCACGGCGCCCATGCGGTACAGCTCGGCGTAGCCCCGTACGGTGACCAGCGGCGTGCGCAGTTCATGGCTGGCGTCGCCGATGAACCGCCGCATCTGCCGCAGGGTGGCATCGCGCTGGGTGAGGGCGGCGTCGACGCGGTCGAGCATCGCGTTGATCGCGGTCTTCAGGCGTCCGACCTCGGTCGTCGTCGGCTCGATGTCGGTCATGCGCAGGCTGAAATCGCCGGCCGCGATCGCGTCGGCGGTGGATTCGACCTGGCCGAGGCTGCGGAAGGTGAGCGTGACGAGGTAGCGCGTGGCGACGGCGCCGCCCACGAGGATCAACAGGGCCAGGATGCTGTAAATGCCGATGTACGAGGCGATGGTGCGGTTCACCGTGGCGAGGGGGACGGCGACCATCTGGGTGTAGAAGAGCCCGGAGTTGCCCAGTTCCTGCACCGTGACGGTCGCTCGGAACTCGGCGTCGCCGTCGACCGAGGGGAGCGTGACGATGTCGAGTTCCCGTGGTACGGCGTGGTCGAGCGGGTAGGAATCCGGGAACGCCGGCTCGGGGCCACCTCGTCCGCCCGCGGTGGCGACGAGGTCGCCGTTCTCAGGCTCGTACACGGCCACGAAGTAGTCGGTCGTGGGCGCGTTGTCGAGCGGCTCGACGGTGAGCTTGCCGTCCTCGGCGCTCAACTCGAGCAGGGGGCTGGCAGCATCCGTCCGTGCAAGAGCATCGACCTGCGTGTCGACGCCGTCGATGAGCGAGTTGCGCAGGAACGCCGCCGTGCCCACACCGGCGGCGATGAGACCGATCGCCAGGAGCGCGACAGTGACCCCGGTGACCTTGGCACGCAGACTCGTGCCGCGCCACGACCGGGTGATCGCGTCAGGCTTCTGCGCCAGGTCGTCCCCCTCGCTCGGGCCGCGTTACGCGGTCTTGCCGGCCTTCAGCATGTAGCCGAAGCCGCGCTTGGTCTGGATGAGCGGCTCTGTCGAGTGCGGATCGATCTTGCGGCGGAGGTACGAGATGTAGCTCTCGACGATGCCTGCGTCGCCGTTGAAGTCGTACTCCCAGACGTGGTCGAGGATCTGCGCCTTCGAGAGCACGCGGTTGGGGTTCAGCATGAGGTAGCGCAGCAGCTTGAACTCGGTGGGGCTGAGGTCGATCGATGCCTCGCCGACCTGCACGTCGTGCGTGTCCTGGTCCATCGTGATCTCGCCGGCGCGGATGACGGACTCCTCGTCCGCCTGCATCGTCCGGCGGAGGATCGCCTGGATGCGCGCCACGATCTCGTCGAGACTGAAGGGCTTGGTGACGTAGTCGTCGCCGCCGGCATTGAGGCCGGTGATCTTGTCCTCGGTCTCGTCCTTGGCGGTGAGGAAGAGGATCGGTGCGGTGTAGCCGGCGCCACGGAGGCGTTTGGTGACGCTGAACCCGTTCATGTCGGGCAGCATCACATCGAGGATGATGAGGTCCGGCTCCTCTTCGAGGACGGCCGAGATCGTCTGTGCGCCGTTCGAGACGGCCCGTACCTGGAATCCGGCGAATCGCAGGCTCGTGATCAGCAGATCGCGAATGTTCGGTTCGTCGTCCACGACGAGGATGCGCGGTGCGGTCATGCCCTCATTATGTCGGCGGAACCGATGCGGCGTCTGGATATCGGCGCCGCGGCCCCGAAATCGCCATTTCCCGTGGGAGCGGATCTCGACGCCGCAGCGGCCGGTGCGGGGGCGAGGAAGGGTAGCGTCGTGGTCACGAGAGCCCTGCGCACGCGCACCCGAACGATGCCCGCGCACCGACGAGAGGAATCGTCATGAGTCACATGCTGATCATCGGAGGAGGCCTCGCGGGCGGGACCGCCGCCGAGGCGCTGCGCGAAGAAGGGTTCGACGGCGACATCACGATCGTCGCCGCCGAACCGCACCCGCCCTATCAGCGGCCGCCGCTGTCGAAGGGGTACCTCGCCGGCGGCGAGGGGATGGATGCGGTCATCCTGCACCCCACGGACTGGTACGCCGAGCGCGCCATCCGCCTGGTGAGCGGCGTGGCCGCGACCTCGATCGACCCCGCTGCGCACACGGTCCAGCTCGCGGACGGCAGCGGCCTGCACTACGACGCGTTGCTGCTGGCGACCGGCGCGACGCCGCGCATGATCCCGCTCCCGGGCCACGAGCTGCCCGGCGTCATGACGCTGCGTCGCCTCGACGACTCGCAGCGGCTCGCGGCGGAACTGCGCGACGGCGGGCGGCGGCTCGTCGTGATCGGCGCGGGGTGGATCGGCATGGAGGTCGCCGCGACCGCGCGCGGCTTCGGCAACGAGGTGGCCATCCTGGAGCGCGGCGACGTGCCGCTGGCCGCCGCTCTCGGCGCCGAGATGGGGGAGGTCTTCCGCACACTGCACCGGGAGCACGGCGTCGACCTGCGCACATCGGTCGCGGTGGAGCGGATCACGGGCTCGGACCGTGCCGACGGGGTGGTCGTCGATGGTGAGACCCTTCCCGCGGACCTCGTCCTGATCGGCGTCGGCGCGGCGCCCGACACCGCGCTCGCCGAGGCGGCCGGCCTCGACATCCTGAACGGCGTCCTGACCGATGCGGCGTTGCGCACGAGCGCACCGGACGTGTACGCGGCAGGAGATGTCGCCAACCCGTTCCACCCGGTGCTGCAGCGCCATCTGCGCAGCGAGCACTGGGCCAACGCGCTGAACGCGGGCAAGGTCGCGGCTCGGGCGATGCTCGGCATGCCGGCATCCTTTGACGACATCCCGTACTTCTACACCGATCAGTACGACCTGGGCATGGAGCTGTCGGGTTACGCGCCGCTCATGGCGGATGCGGAGCTCGTCGTCCGCGGTGACCTCGCCGCCCGCGAGTTCATCGCGTTCTGGGTCGACGCCGCCGATTCGTCCGGCCGGGGTCGCGTGGTCGCGGGGATGAACGTCAACGTCTGGGACGTCAACGAGACGGTGCAGGCGCTGATCCGCTCGGGGGAGCGGGTCGACGCGGAGCGCCTGCGGGACGGGGACGTGCCGCTGGATAGCCTGCTCCCGTGACGCTCGCTCCCGACACGACACCCGGACTGCTCGCGGGGACGCTCGACCTTCCCGGTGGGCCCCTCGATCTCTCGCAGCACATCGCCGTGATGGCGATCGTGAACCGCACCCCCGACTCCTTCTACGATCGCGGCGCCACCTTCGCGCTCGATGCCGCGGTGGCCGCGGGCGTCGCCGCGGTCGAGGCGGGTGCCGAGATCGTCGATGTGGGCGGCGTCAAGTTCGCCCCCGGCCCGCCGGTGCCGGTGGAGGAGGAGATCGCACGTGTCGTACCGGTCGTCCGCGAGCTCGCGCCCATCGCGCGGGTCAGTGTCGACACGTTCCATCCCGAGGTCGCACGCGCGGCGATCGAGGCCGGGGCTGCGATCATCAACGACACCACGGGGCTGCACGACCCGGTGATGGCCGACGTCATCGCGCGAGGCGGTGCTGGCGTCGTCATCGCCCACAGCCTCGCGGCGCCGCGCACGCCGCATCCGCTCCCGCGCTACAGCGACGTGGTCGGCGACGTGGCGGCGTTCCTCGCCGCGCGGCGAGACCTCGCGCTCGCGCACGGCGTGCCGGGCGATCGCATCGTGCTCGACCCGGGGCACGACCTCAACAAGAGCACGCGCCAGACGCTGGAGCTCACACGCCGGCTCGGCGAGCTCTCCGGCCTCGGGGCGCCGATGCTCGTCGCCCTGTCCAACAAGGACTTCGTGGGTGAAACGCTCGACCGTGCGCGAGGCGATCGCCTCTCGGGCTCGCTCGCCGCCGCGGTGTTCTGCGTGCTGCAGGGGGCTCGCATCGTGCGCGCTCACAACGTGCGCGAGACCGTCGACGCGATGCGCATGGTCGAGGCGATGCTCGGCTGGCGCGATCCCGCGTACGAGCTCCACAACACGCGCGCCGAGGGGAACGAGTGATGCCGACCCGTCAGGAGCTCTTCGCGGCGTACGAGCTGCCCGGCCGAACGGCGTCGCACGTGCGCATGAACTTCGTCTCGAGCGCGGACGGCGCGGTGACGCTCGGCGGGCGCAGCGGCGCCCTCGGCGGCGGGACCGACCGCGCGCTCATGCAGGTGCTGCGCACGATGGCCGACGTGGTGCTCGTCGGTGCCGGCACCGTGCGTGCGGAGGGATACGGGGGACTCGGGGTCGACGCCGACGACGTCCGGTGGCGACAGGCGAGAGACCTCGATGACCAGCCGGCGATCGCCGTGGTGAGCGGCCGGTTGCAGCTGGACCCGGGCGACCCCGTCTTCGCCGACGCCGTGCGCCGCCCCGTGATCGTGACGACGGATGCCACGGCCACCGCTCGCGGCGGGCTCTTCGCTTCCGTGGCCGATGTGATGGCGTGCGGCGACGAGTCGGTCGATCTGGATGCGATGCTCGACGAGTTCACCCGGCGCGGCTGGACCCAGGTGCTGTGCGAGGGTGGGCCGCACCTCTTCGGCGATCTGCTCGACGCCGGACTCGTCGACGAGGTGTGCCTCACGCTGGCTCCCCGATTCGTCGGCGGGGACGCGGGGCGCATCGCACAGGGTGCGGGGGAGTCCGACCGCCGGTTCGCACTCGCGGGCGTGGTGACCGACGACGAGGGGTTCGCCTTCCTGCGCTACGCGGCGAGCTAGACGGGCGGCGTCTCGTCCACGCGTTCGAAGGGACGTGCCTACGACGCGGTCGACCCGGCGGGGTCGTGCGACCACACGGCGAGCTCGTTGCCCGCGGGGTCCACGAAGTGGAAGCGGCGTCCGCCGGGGAAGCCGTAGATGTCGTGGCGGATCGTGCCGCCCGACGCTGTGACGCGGGATCGCGCCGCCTCGAGGTCGTCGACGAACAGGACCGGGAGCGCCGCTGCCTGCTGCGTCTCGTCGGCCGACCCGTTGAGACCGAGCGCCACACCGCTGTCGGACGTGTCGGCGTAACCCTCACCGTAGGCGGTGAAGGTCCAGCCGAACGCCGATTCGTAGAATTCGCGCGCAGTCGTCAGCGCGGCGGCGTCGGCGGCGGGCAGCTCGACGAGGTCGATGCGGTTGTTCTCCGGCATGGGTCTGGTCTACCGGATGCCTCCGACAGCGTCCAGGCGCGACATCCGGGGTCCCGTGCGTCAGGCGGCCAACGAGTGCGCGTCGAGGATCGTGTAGGCGTATCCCTGCTCGGCGAGGAACCGCTGGCGATTCTGAGCGAAGTCCTGGTCGACCGTGTCGCGGGCGATCAGGGTGTAGAAGCTGGCCGTGTGGTTCGACTGCTTGGGGCGCAGCAGGCGTCCGAGGCGCTGGGCCTCTTCCTGGCGCGAGCCGAACGAGCCCGAGACCTGGATGGCGACGGATGCCTCGGGCAGATCGATCGAGAAGTTCGCGACCTTCGACACGACGAGCACCGAGATCTCGCCCACGCGGAACGCCTGGTACAGCACCTCGCGCTCGTCCACGGGCGTCGCGCCGGTGATCTTCGGAGCGTTCAGCGCCTCAGCGAGTACATCGATCTGGTCGAGGTACTGGCCGATGATGAGGATGCGCTCGCCCTCGTGACGTGCCACCAGGTCGCGGACGACCCCGATCTTGGCCGGCGCCGTCGCCGCGAGGCGGTAGCGCTCGTCGTCGGCCGCGGCAGCGTATTCCAGGCGGTCGCCGGCGGGCAGGTCGACGCGGACCTCGTAGCAGACCGCGGGCGAGATGAAGCCCTGCGCCTCGATCTCCTTCCACGGCGCATCGAACCGCTTGGGGCCGATGAGGCTGAAGACGTCGCCCTCGCGGCCGTCCTCGCGCACGAGCGTCGCCGTGAGCCCGAGCCGCCGCCGCGCCTGCAGGTCGGCTGTGAGCTTGAACACCGGCGCCGGAAGCAGGTGCACCTCGTCGTACACGATGAGACCCCAGTCGAGGGCGTCCAACAGTGCGAGGTGGGCGTACTGTCCCTTCCGCTTGGCAGTGAGGATCTGGTACGTGGCGATCGTGACCGGCTTGATCTCCTTGGCCTGACCGGAGTATTCGCCGATCTCCTCGGCGGTCAGCGAGGTGCGCTTGAGCAGCTCGTCCCGCCACTGCCGCGCGCTCACCGTGTTCGTCACCAGGATGAGAGTCGTGGTCTTGGTGTCGGCCATCGCCGCCGCCCCGACCAGCGTCTTGCCGGCGCCGCACGGCAGCACGACGACGCCCGATCCGCCCTGCGTGAAGATGTCGACGGCCTGCCGCTGGTACGGCCGCAGGTGCCACCCGTTCTCGGCGAGGTCGATCGGGTGCGGCGTGCCCGGGGTGTAGCCCGCGAGGTCCTCGGCCGGCCAGCCGATCTTCAGCAGCTCCTGTTTGATGTGGCCGCGCGCCCACGCGTCGATGACGAACGCGTCGGAGGAGAGGCGGCCGATCAGCAGCGGCTGGATGCGCTTGTTCCTTGACACCTCCGCCAGCACCGCGGCATCCGTCGACCGCAGGATCAGCTCGCCGTCGCCGCCTTTGTCGGCACCGTTGCGCTCGATCACGAGCCGGCCGTAGCGGCCGACGGTCTCGGAGATGTCGATCGACACCGACGGGGGAACCGGGAAACGCGACCACCGCTCGAGCGTCGCCAGCATGTCGTCGGCGCCGTGGCCCGCGGCGCGGGCGTTCCACAGCCCGAGCCGCGTGATGCGGTACGTGTGGATGTGCTCGGGGGCGCGTTCGAGCTCCGCGAAGATCGCGAGTTCGTGCCGCGCGCTCTCCGCATCGGGGTGCGCGACCTCGAGGAGAACCGTGCGGTCGCTCTGGACGATGAGGGGGCCGTCAGCCATAACGTGCCAGTCTACCGGCGCTCGCTGGGACGCGGTTCGCCCGGCGTGTCCCGCGGCGCCGAGGTGTCACGGTGCCACGGTTCGTCGAGACAGGGGATTCGCGCCGAGACCCGGCGCCACGTCCTGGGTCTCGGCGCGAATCCCCTGTCTCGACGAACCGTGGCACCGTGAC